>NZ_DHEI01000053.1:20226-38536 GCF_002399805.1 Flavobacterium sp. UBA4854 | reverse complement strand
GTTTTATTTTTAGGAAATCTTAGAGCAGGTTTTATTGTAGCTTCAGTAATTCCGTTAGCGATGCTTTTTGCCATTATCATGATGAATACTTTTGGCGTAAGCGGAAATTTAATGAGTCTTGGAGCATTAGACTTCGGATTAATTGTAGATGGAGCTGTAATTATTGTAGAAGCTATTCTGCATCATCTTCACAGTTCAAAAAAATATCAAGTAGTCGATACTATTTCGCAAGAAGAAATGGATAAAGAAGTGACAGGCTCTGCTGCGCGTATGATGAACGCGGCGGTGTTTGGACAAATTATCATTTTGATTGTGTATTTACCAATTCTTTCTCTTCAAGGAATAGAAGGTAAAATGTTTAAACCAATGGCACAAACTGTTGCATTTGCCATTTTAGGAGCTTTCATTTTGTCATTGACTTATGTGCCAATGGTGAGCGCTTTATTCCTAAGTAAAAAAATCAGCCATAAAAAGAATCTTTCTGATCGAATAATGGCAAAACTAGAAAATGCTTACGAAGGTTGGCTGACGAAAGCTTTAGGCATTAGAAAATCGATTGTTATTGCAGCATTTATACTTTTTGGAATCGCTGTTGTTTTGTTCGGAAGAATGGGAGGAGAGTTTATTCCGCAATTAGAAGAAGGAGATTTTGCTGTTGAAACTCGATTATTGTTAGGAACAAATCTTTCTACGACGACCAAAACTATTGAGAAAATTTCAGCCGAATTAAAGAAAGAATATCCAGAAGTGCAACAAGTAGTTTCCAGAATTGGAAGCGCAGAAATCCCAACCGATCCAATGCCAATTGAAGGTGGAGATATGATTATTGTTTTAAAGGATAAATCAGAATGGACAAGCGCTTCTTCGTTTCCCGAATTAGCCGATAAAATGACTAAAACAGTAAAAAGAATTGCCCCTGGAGTTACAACAGGATTTCAGTTTCCTGTTCAAATGCGTTTTAACGAATTGATGACGGGAGCGAAACAAGATTTGGTTTGTAAGATTTACGGAGAAGATCTTCAAAAGCTTTCTGAATACGCTGAAAAATTAGGAGCAATTAGTAAAACAGTTGAGGGCGCAGCCGATTTATATGTAGAGAAAGTTACAGGAATGCCACAAATCGTAATTGATTACAATTGGGCAGAAATGGCGAAATACGGTTTACGTGTGGCTGATGTGAATGCAACGATTAATGCCGCATTCGCAGGAGCTGTTGCAGGAAGTATTTACGAAGGCGAAAAACGTTTCGATATGGTCGTTCGAGTGGAAGACAATGGAAGAAAAGGAATTGAAGATGTTAGAAATCTTTTGATTGCAACGCCATCTGGAATGCAAATTCCGCTTTACCAAGTAGCTAGTGTCGAAGAAGTTGAAGGCCCAAATCAGATTCAGCGTGAAAATGCTAAAAGAAGAATCATCGTCGGATTTAATGTTCGCGGAAGAGATGTTCAATCTATTGTTGAAGAATTGCAGCAAAAAGTAAATCAGCAAATCAAATTTGATCCAGGTTATTATATTACTTATGGAGGAGCTTTTGAAAACCTTCAGCAAGCAAAAGCAAGATTAGGAGTTGCTGTTCCTGCGGCTTTATTAATGATTTTTGCCTTATTATATTTTGCTTTTAGATCATTTAAAGAAGGAATTATCATTTTTACGGCAATTCCATTATCAGCCATCGGCGGTGTATTTGCATTGGTAATGCGCGACATGCCTTTTAGTATTTCTGCCGGAGTTGGATTTATTGCGCTTTTTGGAGTCGCCGTTTTAAACGGAATTGTTTTAATATCCGAATTCAACCGAATTCAGAAACAAGGAGAAATTACAGATCCTTTCCAGATTATTTTATTAGGAACTAAAAACAGATTACGTCCAGTCCTTATGACAGCAGCTGTTGCTTCTCTCGGATTTCTTCCGATGGCATTGAGTAACGGAGCAGGAGCAGAAGTGCAACGACCATTAGCAACTGTAGTGATCGGCGGATTGGTAACCGCAACACTTTTAACGCTTTTTGTACTTCCTGCTATTTATTTAATGACGTATCACGCTAAAGTTTTCACTAAAAAAAGAAAAAAGCATATGAATAATCTAACCATTTTATTGAGTATTCTTTTTATTGGTAACATGGCAAAAGCGCAAGAGTTGCCAATTTCGCTTGACGAATCTATTTCTATTGCGATTCAAAATAATCGAATAGTTAAATCGGCTAAATTAAATGAGCAGTCTAAAAGTTATTTGCAGAAAACGGCTTATAATATTCCGCAAACGCAAATAGATGCCGATTACGGACAATTTAATAGCTCGCAGAATGATACACGTTTTGGAATTAGCCAGACTTTTGCTTTTCCAACTGTTTATAGCAATCAGAAAAAAGCTTTAAAAGCCGATTTCAATAAAGCAAAAGCTGAAGTGCAATTGACTTCGCAAGAAATAAAAACTCGTGTTAGAAATATTTACTACGATTATTTGTGGCTCAACAGCAAAAAAGAACTTTTAGTTTACGCTGATTCAATCTACAGGATTATGGAGAAAAAATCAGATTTAAGGTTTAAAGCAGGAGAAGCAAATGTTTTAGAAAAAAGTGCTTCACAATCTGCAAGACAATTCTACAGCAATCAATTGGTAATGGTCAACCGTGATATTGAAATTGCTTTGAATTCGTTCAATGCTATTCTTCAAGATAAAGTGGAGCATACTCCAAAAAAGATGAATTTAAAAGCGGTTTTAAATCGTTCGTCTATCGAAAATTTAAAAGCAGAAAATCTTCCAGCAGTTCAGCGTTCGCAGTTTGAATCGGAATCGGCTAAGTATAGATGGAAAACGGAAGGCGCTAAATTACTTCCTGAAATTACTTTAGGATATAACAATTTAAGCATTATCGGAAGTCAAACTAATGCTTCAGGTCAAGAAGTTTATTATGGTAGCGGACAAAGATTTAATTACGTTAATGCAGGTCTTTCGATTCCAATATTTTTCACTAGTCAATCAGAACGAAAAAGAGCCGCAAAAGCAGAATACGAAAGCTTTGTTGAACTTTCTGAAGCAACTAAAATCGAAGTGAAAACGAATATTGAAAATGCAGATCGCGAGCTAAAAAAGTTCCAAGAAAGTTTACAATACTATGAAACTGATGGATTAAAAAATGCTCAAACCATTATAGAAGCGTCAAGCAGTCAATTGCAAAATGGAGATATCGATTATTTGCAATGGGTTTTGGTGGTTAATCAAGCTATCACAATCAAAAGTGAATATTTAGACGCGCTTAATGCTTACAATAAAGCAGTTGTTACACTGCAAAATCTTAATAATATTTAAAAATGAAAAAATATATTGCAGCGTTTATAGGCGCTATATTTCTGATTTCTTGTGGGAATAAGAAAAATGAAGAAACCAAAAGTGCTGAAACTAAAAGCATTGATATTATTAAATTAAGTCCTGAACAAGTTAAAAATGCAGGATTAGAAAGCGGTAATCCAACGGTGAAGAATGTAAAAGAGATTTTACAGCTTCAAGGTACAGTAACAGTTCCGCCAAAAAGCGTAATAAGTATTAGTATTCCGTTGGGAGGTTATGTAAAAAGCACTAATCTTATTGCCGGAATGAACGTTCAGAAAGGTCAGGTTTTGGCTGTTTTAGAAGATATGCAGTTTATAGAATTGCAACAAAATTATCTAATGGCGAAAGAGAAATTCGAATTGGCTCAAAACGAACACAAAAGACAAAAAGAGTTAAATGCAAATAAAGCGGCGAGTGATAAAGTTTTAGAACAGATTACAACTGAAATGAGAACGCAACGCATCACAATGTCTTCTTTAGAGCAAAAATTAAATCTATTAGGAATTAATGCTAAAACGCTAAATGTTGGAAATATTAGCAAAACGATTCGAGTTGTTTCTCCAATTAATGGTCTGGTTTCTAAAGTAAATGTCAACATTGGAAAATATGTAAATCCGACAGATATGCTTTTTGAATTGATTGATAAAAAAGATATCGTTCTAACTTTAAACGCGTTCGAAAAAGACGTGACTTCGCTTTCAATTGGTCAGACGGTAATGGCTTACACCAATGCTTCTGATGCTAAAAAGTATGTGGCTAAAATCGCTTTTATCAATCAAAGCTTAAATGGAGATCGAGCGGCAGAAATTATCTGTAATGTAAACGCTTATAATCCTGCACTTTTGCCTGGTTTGTTTGTAAACGCCGAAGTTGAAATTGAAAATAAGAAAGCGTTAACTGTTCCAGAAGATGCAGTAGTACGTTGGCAAGGAAAATTTTATGTGTTTACAGCTATTGGAAATAACCAATTTCAAATGAATGAAGTTAAATCTGGAGTCAAAAATGAGGGCTTTACTCAGATTACTTCTGATGCGATTTCTGACTCTTCAAAAGTGGTTATCAAAAATGCTTATACTTTATTGATGTCTGCCATGAATAATGACGAACAATAATGTTTATTTTCTGATTACAATTTAGAGTTAAACAAGAAAACCCAGTAAATTTAGTTTTACTGGGTTTTCAATTTTAACAGCAATATTATTCCGATTTCATTCCGCAAGAATAGCTTATTGATAAAATTAGAATTTGAACGTTTTATTGTTTGACCATATTTTTTTTCGATAAAAATCAGGTGTCCCTACAGGACATATTTCACAACAATATCATGATTTTTCTACCGACCAGATATTCCTAACGGAATATAATTTATTACTTTAGGTAAAATGATTTAAATCGTTTTAAATTAATTATTAATAATTCAGAACTCACAATTCACAATTCACAATTCACAATTCACAATTTAATCCTTAATCCCTTTTATCCAATCTTTAAATCGGTTTACCTGTTCTGAAATAAAAGATTCATGTTCTTCTTTGTCTTCTTCAATTGGCGGTAAAACATGCTCAAAGTAAGTTCCTCTTAAAACTTTATGCAGAATACTTTCGCCTAAAAATGCTTTTCCGTCATTGAGCGTTCTTACTGCTTTTAGCAAATGACGAATATCATACTGAAGCGGATTAATATCGGGAACCTGTTTGTTTAAATTCAATAATTTATAAACCGCAATTCTAGCCGTTCTAATCGAGCTTTCCATTGTGAAAACAACATCATTATTCGTTTCAACAAATTGTCCAATTAAACCAAGATTTTTACAGCCTTCAGGTACAACTCTAGGACGATCGCCTTTTGCTCGAGGCATAAACATAGAAGTAATGTATGGCATAAAAGCACTTCGTACAATTGTATTTTCAATTACATTATCAAGTTTGTCGATTATTCCGAGATGAAAGCTTAATTCGGCTAAAATTTCGTCTCCTGTACATTCGGGCATTACTTTCTTAATATAATTTCCAGGTTTGTCCATAAACAAAGAATAAACCCAAATTACCAAAATATCATCTGGCTGATCTGGAAAGTGCGGCTGTCTGTTACAAGTAAAACTCATTAGCCAATTAGAATCGGTAATCGTGATAATTCCGCCAGTCACTGTTTTTCCTGAGTATGGATCGTTTACCGAGTATTCTTTTAGTTTCTCTACAAAAGCAGAAGGTCGGCAAGTTAAAGTAACAGATTCCCAAGATGATTTTTCGATATTACTGCAGAACTTTTCAGGCTTGCCAAAAATAGGAGATTTTGCTGCAAGATTTTTCCACAACATCCATCCCGGACTTTTACCGCTTGTGGAGTTGTCGATACCAATAATTGGCGCTGTTTTATTGTCTCCATAAAAAGTGTCTTCGGTCATAGAGCCTGTCGTTACAATAACAAAATCATCCTTTCCGATAGTAGATCTAGATTCTTTTCCTTCATGCTCAGTAATAATTCCTTCAACAATTTTACCTTCAGTATTACTTTGAATAACTAGATCTTTTATGAGCGTATGAAATTTAATATTTACGCCTTTTTCTTCAAGAAATTTTCGAAGCGGAGTAATGAAAGTATCATATTGATTGTATTTTGGAAAGACTAATGAAGAGAGATCATTTAGTCCGTCAATGGCGTGGAGAAAACGATGCATATAAAGTTTAAGTTCTAATAAACTATGCCAGTTTTCAAATGCAAACATAGTTCTCCAAAATGTCCAAAAATTGCTTTCTAGAAACGTTGCGCTAAAATAATCTTCAATAGTAAGATCATCTAATTCCTCTTTTCTTTTAAGCAGTAATTTTACAATAGCAAGCTGATCTTTTTTGTTTAAACCAAATTTGCTAAAGTCTTTAATTTCGCCATTTTTATGAATTAAACGCGCTTTAGAATAATTAGAATCATTATCATTGATTAATCGATATTCATCTAAAACGGTATATGGAGGCGGCATTTCTAGAGCGGGAATATCTTGGAAAATATCCCAAAGATTTTCATAAGTCATATCCATTTCGCGCCCTCCACGAATAATATATCCATCTTTCGGATTTCCTGCACCGTCCAAAGAACCGCCGTCAATATGAAGTTGTTCTAAAAAAGTGATGTTTTTTGCTGGAATTCGGCCATCTCTTATAAAATAATATGCCGCCGCCATTCCGGCAATTCCGCTTCCCACAATATAGATTTTACTGTTTTCGTGCGATTTGAATGGAATTCCAATGTTACGTTGGTAATTTCCAATTTGATCTGAAAACGGCATTGATTTTTCTGGGGTGTTTAACTGCGTTTCTGTGCTCGAATCTGGCTCATGATTAACATTTCCGTAGGTTGTAGAATTGTTTAGGACTTTGTCAAATTTTGATGTAATATTCTTCATTTTCAAAGCTTTATAAGTTAATTCAACTAATGTAAGCTTAAAATTTGAAAGATAATTCTTTTATTTTTGTGAATAAATACGTATAATGTATTGATTGTTAAGAGGATGTGTTTTTAAGTTTGTTTATATGTTACGTTATTCTTTTTTAATTTGAACGACATCATTTCCTGCAATTGCGTAAACGGTATCTTCAGAATTGGGTTTTAGAAAATATTTTCCAGTAAATTCTCCAAAAGCGGGAAGAATCATTTGATTGGGTTTGCAAAAGAAACAACGAAGCTTTAAGGTCTGCAAACCCAAGCCACGCAAGACAATCCCGGGATGAATATGTCCTGAAAAATTAAACAGATTTTCTTTTTCTGTAGGATGATGCGTGAAAAAAAAATGATTCAATTCTAAAAGTTCGGTAACGATCACACCAATTTTTTTATAATGAATTTCATCAATAATGTCATGGTTTCCAGTAATTAAATAAGTTTCTTGATCATGAATGGAAAGCCATTCTTCAAATAAATTCCATTCTGCATTTTTTGAACTGTGAAATAAATCGCCGAGAAAAATGATTTTTTCAGGCATGAATTCATCTAAAACTTCAGTAATTTTTCTAAAATTTTCAGAAATGGCGTTTTGCGGTATCGCGATTCCGTGTTTTCTAAAATGTGTAACTTTTCCTAAATGAACATCAGAAATGATAATTATTTTTTTAGATTCCCAATAAACAGCTCCGCTTGGGTGAAGTATAAAGGTTTCATTTTGTATTTGAATTTTCATAAGTCGTTATTTCATATATGAAGCAGTCATTTTCTGAATTCTTTCAGTCAAAGTTTCACTTGATAATTTTTCTCGTAAGCGATCGGTAATAATTGGAAAACTAAATGGTGTTGGCTTTAAGCATTGTTTCCAAATGATTTTCTGATTGGCAATTCTTTCCAAAGCCATTATCAAACGTCCTTCTTCTAATTGATGTTCAAATGTTTCGCGATAGGCTTGATGTAGTAATAAATTATCAGGTTCAAAATCTCTAAAAACTTCAAATAACAATTGAGAACCACTTTGCAAATGTTTTGTTTTAACCATTTTTCCAGGAAAACCAGTAAAGACTAATCCTGAAATTACAGCAATGTCTCTAAATTTTCTTCGAGCCATTTCGGTTGAATTTAAGCTTTTTTGCAAATCGTGATGCACATATTCTGTTGAAAAGAGATTATTGTCTAAAACGGCTTCAATATCAATTTCCTGATCTGAAAGCAATTCAAAACCATAATCATTATAAGCCAAAGAAAAAGTGATTGATTGTAATAAACTAATTCTAAAAGCCAATAAACTAGCCAAAGCTTCATGAACAAAGCGACCTTCAAAAGGATAAAAAATAGCATGAAATCCTTCTCGCGTTTTAAATGTTTCAATTAAAAATTCATCTGAACTCGGTACAATAGATTCTTTTCGCTGTCTTTGAAATAAAGGCTGTAAAGCTCTTAATTCAGGAGAAAGATTATCAGTATTGGCGCGATATAATTCTTTTCGAAGCAATTCGCTCATTTGAGAAGAAAGAGCCAAACGCCCACCCATCCAGCTTACAATTTTAGATTCTTTCTTAGGATTCGCTTTTTTAACCAAAACCTGCATATTTCTAATTTTGAATAACTCCAATTTTTTTCCTCCGAAAATGAAAGTATCGCCAGGTTTTAGCTTCGAAATAAACCATTCTTCAATTGTACCAATATAACCACCACTAGCATATTTTACATTCATAACAGCATCGCCAACGATTGTTCCAATCTGCATTCTGTGATGCATCGCAATCATTCGACTGTTTATTTTATAACAGCCGTTTTCATCAATTTCTACTTTTTTAAATTCGTCGTAGGCATGAAGACTCTGACTGCCTTGCGTAATAAAATTTAGAATCCAATTCCAGTTTTCTGATGAAATGGTTTGATAGCTAAAAGTGCCTTGAATTTCTTTAAAAATTTCGTTGGGATAAAATCCATCAGAAACGGCTAAAGTATTGAGATATTGAACCAAAACATCCCAACTGTTTAAATACGGAACCCGATCTTCAATAACACTGTTTTCAACCGCTTTTTTTAATGCCGAAGCTTCAATAAGTTCAATAGCGTGAGTGGCTAGAAAATAAATAACACTTTCTTTTCCAGGTTGATGTCCGCTTCGTCCGGCGCGCTGCATAAAACGGGCGACACCTTTTGGTCCACCAACCTGAATAATCGATTCGACTGGAGCAAAGTCAACTCCCAAATCTAAACTCGAAGTGCAGACTACTACTTTTAATTCTTCATTCCGAATTGCATTTTCTACCCAAATTCTCGTTTCTCTGTCAATACTTCCGTGATGCATTGCCATTTCTCCAGCAAATTCAGGATATTTTTCTAATAATCTTTGATACCAGATTTCGCATGCTGAGCGAACATTCGTAAAAATTAAAGTAGTTTTACTGGCTTTGATAATTTTAGCCGCTTCATCAATCAAATGTAGCCCCATGTGTCCGCGCCACGGATACGTATCCATTTTCTCGGGAATGATAGAAACGACTTTTATTTTCTTATGAATTACGGCTTTGATTAAAATAGAATTGTTAAAAGCTTCAGTATCAATTCCGAGTAAAACTTCTTGCGCTTGCTGAAGATTGCCAATTGTAGCTGAAATTCCCCAGATACGTAATTTTTTGGTAATCGTTTTTAATCGGGATAATGCCAATTCTATCTGAACGCCACGTTTGGTTCCTAGTAATTCATGCCATTCATCAATGACAATAGAACTGCAGTTTTTAAATGTATTGGCATAACCTTTTGTTGCCAAAAGCAATTGTAGGCTTTCTGGAGTTGTAATCAATAAATCGGGCATTTGGCCTTTTTGCTTGGCTCTTTCTGCCGAAGAAGTATCTCCAGAACGAATACCGACGGTCATAGGAACGTCTAGATCGTTTAAAACTCTTTCTGCCGCTTGTTTGATTTCTACAGATAAAGAACGAAGCGGTGTGATCCAAATCGCTTTTAAACCTGGATGGTGTTTAGTTTTATAATTCGGATTTTCTTTAATGTAATTTAAAATAATCGGGAGCCAGAGCGCATAGGTTTTTCCGCTTCCAGTTGGCGCGTTCAATAAACCATTTTTGCCTTGAAGAAAAGCAGTCCATGTCTGAGTTTGAAACGGAAAAGGTTTCCATCCCTGACTTTCAAACCAATTGTTGGCGATTGTAAATAACTGCTCTCTGTTCATTTATAAAATCATATTTTTTAAATCTTCTATCGAATTGGCTTCTTCAATTTTTTTATCGTGTCGCCATCTTAAAATGCGCGGAAAACGTGTTGCAACGCCACTTTTATGTCTTTTAGAAAGTGCAATTCCTTCAAACCCAATTTCAAAAACCAATTTAGGCGTAACACTTCTAACTGGACCAAATCGCTCTAAAGTATTCTTTTTAATAAAATCATCGACCATCCTAAATTCTGCATCGGTTAAACCAGAATATGCTTTCGCGAAAGTGACGAGTTCTCGTTCGTTGTTTTCATTTTCTTGCCAAAGCGCAAAAGTATAATCGGTAAATAGATTTGATCGTCTTCCGTGACCGCGCATAGCATAGGTGAGGACGGCATCTATGGTTAAAGGCTCAATTTTCCATTTCCACCAATCTCCTTTTTTTCTTCCAACGAGATAAGGAGAATCTTTTCGTTTTAACATTAAACCTTCGCTTTTCATTTCGCGAGATTTTAATCTTTCATTTGTAATTTCTTCCCAAGTAGAAAAATTAATTCGTTCTGAAAGTTGTAACGGAATATCTTTTCCTATTAAACTGGTAAACATTTCTTCTAATAAAGTACGGCGTTTTTCATAAGGAAGATTCCGAATATCATTTCCCTGCCATTCCAATAAATCGTAAGCTTTAATGATAACAGGCGTATTTTTTAAAATAGAAGCCGATACATTTTTACGGCCAATTCGAGTTTGTAGATCATTAAAAGTTCCGATTTGATTGTTTATGAAAGGAAGAATCTCTCCGTCAATTACAGTTCCATTTGGGATTAGTCCAATAAAAGAATTAAATTCTGGATATTTATCGGTTACTAATTCTTCGCCACGGCTCCAGACGTAGATTTCGTTTTCACGAATAATCGTCTGAGAACGAATTCCGTCCCATTTATGTTCTGCACTCCAATCTTCTGGATTTCCTAAACTTTCCAATTCGCCTTCAATCGGATAAGCCAAATAAAACGGATAAGGTTTTGATAAATAATCACTGCTTTTTTCATCTAAAATCAATTCCTGAAATGTAATCGTATTCGGATTCCAATCGCCCATTAATTTGTACGCCAATGTATCTTCATCTATATTTTCAGCTTTAGAAAGCGCTCGCGTCATCAACTTCTGACTCAAACCAATTCTAAAACTTCCGGTAATTAATTTAGTAAAAACAAAACGCTCGTAATAATTTAGATTCAGCCAGTTGGTTTGTAAATATTCTTTTTTCTCTAAATCAGTTTTCTTTTTTAAAGCGATTATTTCCTGTAGAAATTCAGTCAGACTTCTGTCTGTATGCTCTTTTGTAGTCGGAATAACAAGCGCAATGGTTTCGGCCAAGTCACCTACAATATGATAACTTTCTTCAAACAGCCAAAGCGGAATATTAGCTAATTCGTTTGCCCATAAACGCAATAAAGTGGTATTAACTGGTCGGGGAGGACGGCGATGCGAAAGTATGGCAATGGTCCAGACTTTATCTTCATCGCTTGCTTTTAAGAAATAGTTTGTCAGCGCATCAACTTTTACCGATGTTTTATTAGAACTGTCTAAGGTTTTTATAAGCTCGGCAAAGTTTTTCATTTTTTTATTGTAAAATGTTAGATGTAAAATGTGAGAAGAGGTTAAATGTGGTCTTTTTTACATTTAACTTTTTGCATTTTACAATTATTCTTCATCTGTATTATTGGTTTCTCCTTCATATTGCGTGTTGGCTGTTCTGGCATCGTAGCCTAATTCTCTTAGATATCTTGAAAAAATATCTGAATAGCCATGAGTGCAGATTACTCTTTCTGTACCTGTTGCTTTTATGCTTTCTAGTAAACCTGTCCAATCACAATGATCGCTTAAAACAAAACCTCGGTCTACAGCTCGTCTGCGTCTTGCACCGCGAAAAGCCATCCAACCACTTGCTGTTCCTGATACAAAAGGAGTCATTCTTCTAATCCAAGTACTTCCATGAGCGCTTGGTGGTGCAATGACAATATTGCCTAATAAATCTTCTTTTTTAGTTTCTAAAGTGATTCTTGTAGTTCGCGGCAAATCAATTTGCGGACGAACAATATTAGTCATGTTTTCGATTGCGCCATGTGTGTAAATTTGCCCAATGCTGGTATCAAGATTTTTTAATAATCGTTGCGCTTTTCCTAAAGAATAGCCAAATAGAATAGAAGTTTTTCCTTCTGCACGGTTTTCTGCCCACCAATTATTTATATCAGTCATGACATCTGCTTGTGGTTCCCATTTAAAAGCGGGAAGTCCGAAAGTGCATTCTGTTATAAACGAATGACATTTTACAACTTCATAAGGAATTGAGATTCCATCGTCTTCTGTTTTATAATCGCCAGTAAAAACCCAAATTTCACCTTTGTATTCAACTCTAATTTGTGCCGAACCAATAATATGGCCCGCAGGATGAAAAGAAAATTTCACGCCATTTATAATAAAAGTTTCATTCCAGTCTTTGCCAGAAACATTTATTTCTCCTAGACGATATTTTATAATCGGAATATTTGAATAATGCGTAATATAGTTTTCATGCCCCCAACGCGCATGATCTGAATGTCCATGTGTAATTATCGCATTTTTTACTGGCCGCCACGGATCGAGATAAACATCGGCTTGCTGGCAGTATATTCCTTTATCGTTAAATTGTAATAATGGTGCATTCATTTTTTAATTGGATAATTAGAAAATTTGGCAATTAGATAATTATTCTTGTTCATTCTTTGATGATCAGCTATTCCGTTTTTTTAGTATTCAAAATTACTATATGGCGGACAGCTGTATTTGTCATCTTCATTATCTAAATTATAACTGTCATAAGGATTGGTGGTGTCGTAAGTTGAAAAAGGAGTATTGTTTTCAGCTAAATTTAGTCCGCTTTCTATAATTTCATAACAATCAGAATAGTCAGTAAACTGATTTCTATAATTATTATCTTCATTTTCACCCGAAGTAAATTCATGATCCATTGCTTCATTTTCATGTGCGGTATCAATATGATCGGGTTTACTGCATTTAAAATCATTTAAGTTTGCAGTTTGTCGGCTGTTTGAATCTTTTCTCATGGCTGCTGTTTTAAATTAGTAAGTTTTCTAGATTTTTGATATATACAAATTTGAAAATTAGACGCTTAAAAAAATTATAGGATTTACATTTAATCTTACATGATTTGTTTATTGAGGCGTTTTAGTCTAATTCTCATTTTGTAAAACTCAAATATAATTCTGTAAAATAAGCACTTAGCTATTTTGCAACTTTGTATAACTAATAATTTAAAAAATTATAACATTATGGAAACTTCAAGAAAAGATTCGAAATCTGGAATGAAAGATTCTGGAAAAACTCAAAAATCAACAGCTGGTTCTAGAGCAAAAAGCACTACAACAAAATCTAATGATTCTAAAGGTAGAGCTGGACATTAATTTTTTTAGTTTATTTAAGGACTAAATAATAAAAGCGTGCTGTTTAAATGTAGACAGCACGCTTTTACGTTTTTATAAGATTAAAGTTTTACTTTAAAACTTCTTGAATTGTTTTTACAAAAGTTTCAATTGGTTGAGCGCCAGAAACCGCATATTTACGATCAAATACAAAGAATGGAACTCCTTGAACGCCAATTTCGGCAGCTTCTTTGATATCTGCTTGAACTTCTTTAATAAATAAATCTTCGCTTTCTAGAACTTCTCTAATTTCATTTTCTTCTAAACCAGCCTGAATTCCCAATTTAATCAAAGTTTGACCATTGTTTAAATCTTGTCCGTCGGTAAAATAAGCTTTAAAGAAAATCTCTTCCATTCGATCGCCAATATTTTTTGTTTTGGCCAATTGAATGATTCGATGCGCGTTTAAAGAATTTGAGATAACAGCTTTATCAAAATTATAATCTAAACCAACACTTTTAGCACGTTCTGCGACACCTTTGTGCATTTCTTTAGATTGTTCAATTGACATGCCTTTTCTTTCTGCTAAGAACGTGTAAACGTCCATGTCTGGTTCTGCAGTTATGGTTGGATCAAGCTGAAAGCTTTTCCATTCAATTTCAAATTCATCATTTGGAAATACCGCAAGTGCAGTTTCCAATTGTCTTTTTCCGATATAACAAAACGGACACATGATGTCCGACCAAATTTCTATTTTCATATTACAAAGATAGAGAAAATTGTTGTTTCAGGTTTCATGTTTCAAGTTGCTTTACTTTGTGTTGATTTTACCGCAAAGATCGCAAGGTATTTAAATATGCTTAATCTACAGTAAACGCAAAGTTCGCAAAGCTTTATGTAAAACTTTGCGACTCCACGACTTTGCGAGATTATCTCATCTTGCTTAAAAAAAACTTTGGGAACTTTGCGTAAGCCTTTGCGTGCTTTGCGGTAAAATCAACACAAAGTAAAGCAACTTGAAACCTGAAACAAAAAAACTTAAATAAAAAACCGCAATTCTTTATGAGGAATTGCGGTTTCTAGGTATAAAAAATGGTTGGTTAATAGCGATATCTTTTTTTTTACAATGATAAATCTTTTATTTAAAACTAAAAAATATCCCTGTAACAGAAAGAAACTTTAATGTTAACTATTTAACATTACAGGCATTACCAACATAGTAACAGTTTCTCCCTCTTCTAAACCATCAACTGGAGTTAAAATTCCAGCTCTGTTAGGTAAAGACATTTCAAGCATAATCATGTCTGACTGAAGGTTTGTAAGCATCTCTGTTAAGAAACGAGAGTTGAAACCAATTTGTAAATCATCACCTTGATAATCACAAGTCAATCTTTCTTCTGCTTTATTTGAGTAATCGATATCTTCTGCAGAAACGTTTAATTCAGCTCCAGCAATTTTCAAACGAATTTGGTGTGTAGTTTTGTTAGAGAAAATCGCAACACGACGTACAGAGCTTAAGAATAAAGAACGATCGATCATTAATTTGTTTGGATTTTCTTTTGGAATTACCGCTTCGTAATTAGGATATTTTCCGTCAATTAAACGACACATTAAAATATAATTATCAAATGAGAAAGTCGCATTTGAATCGTTGTATTCAATTTTTACTTCAGCGTCAGAAGTTCCTAAAATACTTTTTAAAATGTTTAAAGGTTTTTTAGGCATGATGAAATCTGCTACTTGAGAAGCTTTTACATCTGTACGAGAATATTTTACCAATTTGTGAGCATCTGTAGCAACAAAAATTAATCCTTCTGGCGAAAACTGGAAGAATACTCCAGACATTACTGGACGTAAGTCGTCGTTTCCAGCAGCGAAAATAGTTTTGCTTACCGCAGTTGCCAAAACTTCTGCAGGAACAAGCGTTACAGATGGATCTTCTAAACTTACCGCTTTAGGAAATTCTTCTCCTGCAGCATAAGCCAATGCATATTTACCAGAGTTAGAGCTAATTTCTACTGTGTTATTGTCTTCAACAGTAAAAGTTAATGGCTGCTCTGGGAAAGTTTTTAAAATTTCAAGCAAAAGTTTAGCAGGAACTGCTACGCTTCCTTTACTTGTAGAATCGATCGATAATGTAGCCGACATAGTCGTTTCAAGATCTGAAGCCGAAACGGTCAACTCATTGTTGTTTAGTTCAAATAAAAAGTTGTCTAAAATAGGCAACGTATTATTGCTATTGATTACACTACCTAAAACTTGTAATTGCTTTAATAAGTATGAACTCGATACTATAAATTTCATCTGTTTTGTTTTATTTTTTGATGCGCCTTTGAATAAATTAAGGTCTAAATATACGGATTACAAATATATCTTAAACTATTCAAAGTATTACATTTTTTTATTAACATCTATTTGCTGTACTTTTTCTTTCTGATAAAAGTAAATACTAGTCCAAAGATCAATAAAATTAGAATTGGAACTCCGATAGTTATGAATTGGGTCAAAGTATAACTTTCGTAAACTTTTTCTTTGTCCAACAAAGGCAATTCGACATCTTTACTTCTAATGTTAATAAGTCCAGTATCATCAAGAAGGTAATTGATACAATTCATGATAAAGTCTTTATTGTCGTATAATTGGCCAGTTCTCTGGTCGTAACCTAATTCAACTGGCATCATGTTTTTATCTAATTGGTTTCTTGCAATATCTCCGTCAGCAACAACGATCATTTTGTTTGGTTTTCCTTGTGCTGTGAAAGAATTGTCTTTGAAAGGCAAAACTCTATTCTCAAAAGCCGAATGGAAAGATCCTTCCAATAAAACTGCAAGTGGTTTGTTTCCTTTATTCAAATAATCTTGGGGAGTTGTTTTTTCTGTAACCATGTTTAGGTTAACTTCTGTTGGCGTTCCAATTGTTTTAGAATATTGGGAAGATTGCAGTAATACTGTTTTCTTAATACCGTTTTTCAAAGTGTCAATCGGATTTGCAAAATCAAATTTAATTCCACCTAGATTTTTAACGATTGGATGCTGGCTTGTTGGATAAACTTGAGGAGCAAATTTCCAGATAAAATCTTGATATTGTGTTGCACTTCCTTGTTCACCAGTTGCCAGTTTTATTGGACTTCCTTGTTCGTCTTTGATCAAATCAGGATTAATTCTGAAACCGTATTTGAAGAACATATCGTTCAAGTTTAAATCTCTAGGATAAGCCAAAGTCGCACCCATGTCATTGTACAAACTGTCCATGTCTGCAGCTGTCTGATCAATTAGCCAAAGCGTTTTTCCGCCATTCATAATAAATTGATCCAAAACTTCTTTTTCTTCGTCAGAGAATTTTTCTGTTGGTTTTGCAATAATCGCTAAATCGTATTTTTTAAGTTCGCTTAAAGTTCCACTCGGATTTTTTGAAACTGAATCTAATGTAAATGGACCTATAAGATAACTTTCGTGAATCTGTTTCAACATATTTGCAATATGCCTTTCTCTCAATTCGCCATTTCCTTTAATGATTGCAACCTTTTTCTGTTTGTCTTTTGTGACTTTATTAATTGCATCTGCAATAGAATATTCTAAATGCTGGATCGATCCGATAACTTTTTGCGTAGTCGAAGCTCCCATTATATTTTTTAATAAGGGAATATTAACTTCTTTATTATTGTAAACGGCAACTGCCCAAGGAAAAACCATTGCTTGAGATTGTTTTCCTTTATCGTCAACTGTAATGTTTATTGGTGTTAATCCTTTTTGGAAAAGTGATTTTGTCAATTCGTCGCTTTCATCTGCATTTTCTAACGGATCAACAAATTCAAAAACAATATTGCTGTTATAGGCCTGAAATTCCTCTAACAATTGTTTGGTTTCCTGTTGCAAACGCCTAAAATCTGCAGGAAGATCTCCTTCCATATAAATCTTAATAGAAAGCGGATTCTTTACTTGTTTTAGAATTCCTAATGAAGTTGGAGATAAAGTATAACGCTTGTCTTTTGTTAAATCAAAACGATGAAAAAAGATCGTTCCAAGTACATTTAAAACAACTAAAATAAAAATAGTAATGCCTAATGTCTTTAAATTATGTTTTGTAGATGGTTTCATTAAGCTTTATAAGATTTTAATTGATAAACAGTAAAAGACAAAAAAGCGACAGCAATGCTTAAAAAATAAATGATATCGCGAGTATCAATTACACCTCGACTCATACTTTTAAAGTGATTTTGCATTCCTAAAGCTGAAACAAAACTATTTGATCCAGGAATTAATGAGCTCAATCCTTCAAAACCAAAATAGAAGAAAAAGCACAGGAAAACCGCAATAATAAAAGCCACAATCTGATTTTCTGAAAGGGTAGAAGTAAAGATTCCGATTGCTGAATAAGAAGCAATTAAAAACAATAATCCGAAATAAGAACCGATAGTGCTTCCCATATCGATATTGCCTTCTGGTGAGCCTAAATCTGAAATGACTTTTACATAAATTAAAGTTGGAATGATTGCCAGAATGATCAGCAAAAACGAACCGAAGAATTTACCATTTACGATTTCCCAAATAGATAAAGGTTTAGTCAATAATAACTCTAAAGTTCCTTGTTTTTTTTCGTCTGAGAAACTTCTCATAGTTACGGCCGGAATTAAGAAAATCAGAATCCAAGGTGCCAATGTGAAAAATGGAGTTAAGTCGGCATAACCTGTTTTTAGGATATTGTAGTCTCCTTCAAAGACCCATAAAAATAGTCCGTTGCTAATTAAGAAAATTGCAATGACCAAGTAGCCAATAGGAGAACCAAAAAAGGATTTTATTTCTCTTAGAATTATAGACTTCATATATTTTGTTTCAATTTTTTTTTAACCGCAAAGAACGCAAAGTTTTTGCTGAAAGCTTTGCGAACTTAGCGTTTTTTACAAAGCTTTTTAAGAAAAGAACTTGCGTTCTTTGCG
>NZ_DHEI01000053.1:6952-20057 GCF_002399805.1 Flavobacterium sp. UBA4854 | reverse complement strand
GCATTGAATAGTTTTTTTGTAAAACCCCAAACGCTATTAAAGAGTTCAGAATTTCTATAATTTTCCAAATCTTCTTCGGTTTCCCAATAACTGTAGGTAAAAAAGACCCCTTTATCAGTTTTGTCCTGATACAATTCTAAAAAACGATTTCCTTCGGCATTTCGTATTTTCTCTTTCACTGATTCAAAATTCTCCAGAAAATCTGGGATTTTTTCTTCGTGAAAACTCATTTTTACTATTCGAACAAACATGTTTGTAATTTAAGATTTTAGATTGCAGATTTTAGGTTTTTTTAAAGTCTAAAGTTTTACAGGTGCGCAAAAATACCAAATTTGATTATTGTTTTTTCTTTAAAGAATCATTTATTATAAAAAAACATCTTGAGTGACTAAGTTGCCTTAGCTATGGCATTTAAATTAAAAAGCTTTTGCCCATTTTCATCAATAAATTTCTTTAGCTTTTCACCATGAAAACTTTTTAGAAAGTCCCAATTGCTTGCATTTATGCCACAATTTCCATTTTTATTAATATTTGGAAGAATTTCCAGATTACCCATAAATTCTAAATTGTCACGGAAGAGCATAAAATCTTTTCGCCAAATTACCAATGAGCACGAACCTAAAAGGCATGGTTTTATTTCAGGATGTAAAGACCACATTTTTTCTAATTCGTGTTCTGAATAATTGTACGAGTTTTTCTTAGTCATATTTCCAACACCAAAAAAGCTCAAATGTTCAATATCATCTAGTGTTGGTTTTTCTGTTTTATTATAATCTAAAAGGCAAAAAGTAAAGTTTTGTGGACTTCGATCTTTATTCACATCGGTGCAAAGAAGAATTTTATATTTGTTCTCTCCATTAATAAATGTTAAAAGGTCTCCTTGATTTACATCTTTGATTTTCGTCATTAGATTTCTTATTGAAGAGAAAAAAAATATTTTAAAAACTAAGAAAACTTAATTGTAATCACATCACGATAATTCAATCCAAGAAGACTATTTGCAGAACCCACTTTAGAAGGATTGCTTCTGAAAATAGCGATTTCTAGAAAACCAGCTTCATTAAAAATGGCCAGTTTTTCTCCTTCATACGTTTTTATCGGATATTTATCTGAAGTAGCAATCGCAGAGTAATTTGGCAGAATCGTTTTGATGTTTTTTGGCTTCATCACGATTTCATATGGACGTCCTCGCGAAATTTCTAAGAATTGTTTTTTAGAGATATTCGTTACCACGTTTCCAAAATGGTCAATGTAAATGATATTTCCTTTTATAGAATTTCCATCATCTGCTACAAGAGCTTGCAATTCGGTAGCTTCTTTAATGGCAGGAATTTCTTTTCCAATTACATTCAGCAGACCTCCTTTAGATAAATGAGAAGCGACTTGAATAAAGATGTCTAAATCTGTTGCTTCAATCGGGAAACGATCGTGAATATTAATTGCCACAATTTTCTGCGGAACGATTTTCTGCGTAAGCATGCTTAAAATACCATTATCGGCACAAATAAAGAAGTGATCGTTCCATTGCATAGCGATATGCTGGTTCTCCTTATTGCGCTCAATATCGACACCAATAAGATGAACGGTTCCTTTTGGAAAGCTCATGTAAGCTGCTCCGATAATGTAACTCGCCTCGGCAGTATTAAAGGGATCAATGTCATGAGAAATGTCAATGATTTGAACCTCTGGATTTTCAGAAAGTATTTTACCCTTCAGCGACCCCACAAAGTGATCTTTCAAGCCGTAGTCTGTAGTAAGGGTAATTATTGACATAATTTTGTTTATAACTATTGATAGTATTTAAATCTAAATTTCATTAAATTTGAGAAATGCAAAGCTAGTAATAGTAAACACAAATTGAAAGAAAGAAAAGACAATTTGTATTTTTTAAAGTTTTTGCAAGTTACAGTATTTATATCCAGAAGATTAAGTTTGATTTAGAAAAAAACTAAAAACTGCGATCGAAAACTGAAACTAAAATAGACCCGACAACCCCTAAATAATAAAAGGAATTATTTAATTTAAAACTACTTCATTTGAACGAAAGAATAATCGAGCTAGTAGATATTGCACCAAAAGAATTTTGGGGCGCGCAGGACAGCCATTTAGAAATCATTAAAAAGTATTACCCAAAGCTTAAAATCGTAGCGCGAGGGACAACTTTAAAAGCATTTGGCGAAAAAGAAGTTTTAGACGAATTCGAAAAAAGATTTCAAAGATTAATGCTTCATTTTACACGTTACAATAATATTGATGATAATGTAATTGAGCGTGTCATAATGAGTGATGGTCAAGAAGAAAAAAGAGCTTACGATCATGACAAAATCTTAGTTCATGGTGTTGGCGGTAAGATTATCAAAGCAATGACACCAAATCAGCAATTGTTGGTTGATACTATCAAGAAAAACGATATGGTCTTTGCTATTGGTCCTGCTGGAACCGGAAAAACGTATACCGGTGTCGCTATGGCGGTTAAAATGCTAAAAGATAAAGAAGTAAAAAGGATCATTCTGACGCGTCCTGCGGTAGAAGCCGGTGAAAATCTTGGTTTTCTTCCTGGTGATATGAAAGAAAAACTGGATCCTTATATGCAACCGCTTTACGATGCGTTGCGTGATATGCTTCCGAATGAAAAATTAGAGGATTATATTTTGAAAGGAATTATTCAGATTGCGCCACTTGCTTTTATGCGTGGACGTACGCTTGATAATGCTTTCGTAATCCTAGATGAAGCACAGAACACCACACACTCACAAATGAAAATGTTTTTGACCCGTATGGGAAAAAACGCAAAATTTATGATTACGGGTGATCCTGGGCAGGTCGATTTACCAAGAAGAACAATTTCTGGTCTTAAAGAAGCGATTCTAGTTCTGAAAGACATTGAAGGTATCGGAATTATTTATCTGGATGATAAAGATATCGTACGTCACAGATTGGTTAAAAAGGTAATCGATGCTTACAAACAAATCGAGAATCACGATTAATTATAAATTTTAGTGAAATGTTAAATGTAAATCGTGAATTGTGTTTTAACATTTATTAATATTCGTTTTGTATGTTTTCTTTTGAAAAGTGCAAAACGAATATTTTTTTGAATTTTAATTAAAGAAAGTGAAACAATTAGATGATTTCTACCTTAATCAACAAGAACCCATAAAAGGGATATTTCTAGCATTAAAAGAAATTATTCTAAGACAAGATCAAGACATTACAAATACTTTAAAATACGGAATGCCCTTTTTTTCTTATAAAGGAAAAATGTTCTGTTATTTATGGATTCATAAAAAACTCAAAAGGCCTTATATTGGAATTGTAGAAGGAAAACATTTTGATGAAGATTTTCTGATTCAGGAAAATCGCTCACGAATGAAGATTATGATGTTTGATAATAATGAAGATTTGCCTTTGGAACAAATAGAAGCTATAATCCAAAAAGCGATAAATTTATACAAAACTGGAATTGTTAAGATTTAAAATGTTTAAACAGCAATATTTAACGGAATAGTTAAATAAATAATAAACTTACCTCAATTTTGGCTTTCAAAGCCTGTAATCTTTGTCTAACCGAGCTTAAAGCCGTAAATTTGCAATTCTAAATATTGGAATATTAATATGACAAAACTTAAAAATATAAAAGTTGTAGTAAGTGACCTTGACGGAACTTTACTCAACCCACAACACAGAATTTCAGATTATACTAAATCAATTTTTCAAGAACTTCATAATCAAGGTTACTTAATTATTGTAGCTACAGGACGTCATCATCTTGATGCAATGGCAATTATAGACACACTTGAAGTGCCAGTTTATCTTGTAAGTTCTAACGGAGGAAGAATCCATTCGCCAAATAGAGAAGAACTTTTTGCTTTCAATTTAGACAGCGATGTGGTTAAAGCGGCTTTGAATATAGAAATTGACCCAGATGTTACAGTTGTGTTATTCAAAGAAAATGTATGGCAGACTAATAAATGGAATGAAAGATTGAACTCTTTTCAAGCCGAATTAAAATACCGTCCAGAATTGGTAGATTATAAAACAATTGAAGATTTTAAAGCAATCAAAATTTTCTTTTCTTGCGATAATCACGAGAAATTGGTAAAAGTTAGAGATGCTGTTTTAGCTAATTCTTCAGAACATTTGCATCACGCCTTCAGCTTACCAACTTGTTTAGAGTTTATGGATAAATCTGTAGACAAGGCAGTTGCAATTGAAAAAGTATTAGAAAAAGAAGGTTTTACTTTGGATGAGGCAATTTCGTTTGGAGATGGTTTTAATGATTTGCAAATGTTGTCTGCAACCGGAAAAGGTTTGATTATGGGAAATGCGCCTTCAATTTTAAAAGATGCTTTACCTGATTTGGAAGTAATTAAAACAAATGCAGAAGACGGTGTTGCAAAATATATTGCATCTAAAATTTTAGATAAAGAGTTTGCAACAACTTAATTTAGAATGTTTTATATTCAGTTTTGTCGCTGAATACTAAATAATAGTTATTTTTATAAGAGCTAATTCGCAGAGAGTTAGCTCTTATTTTTTTAACCTTAAATTTGTTTTAGCAATGAAAAGATTTTTACTTCAAGTTGAACGAAATTGCATTTCGGGAGCATTGGTTTTATTACCGCTTTTAGTTTTTTTTATTTTGTTAGAAAAAGTTTGGAAGTTCTTTCAGAATTATGGCGAAAAATTTGCACATTTTCTTCGTTTAGATCTTGTATTAGGAAAATATGCAACTGATATCGCAGGCGGAATTATTTTGTTAGCTCTAATTTATTTTAGCGGTTTTCTAATGCGATTATCTCTTTTAAAAAGATTTACAAAGTGGGTAGACGAGAAATTAATGATCTTTTTGCCAGGTTATGAAAAGAATAAAAAAGAAGCAGAAGAAAAATTATTAAAAAGAAATAAAGAACCTAAACCCATAACAGATTTGCCTATTTTGTTTAAAAATGGAGATTTTTGGCAACCGGCCCATTTAATTGAAGAAGATAAAAATGGTTCAGCTGTGATTTTTGTTCCAAATGCGCCAGCTAAAGATCAAGGACAGATTCTAATTGTCAAATCAACCGATTTTAAAAAATTGACAGACACAACACTTTCTAGTTTAGATGAGTCAATAAAATCTTTTGGCAAAGGAATTTTGAGCTTTAAATAATTTGCAAAAATTGAACTGATATTTTCTTTGTTTGCTCTCTCAAATAGTTTTAAATTTGCATTCATTAAAAACAACACAACTAAAAGGATAATGAGTAATACAATCACAACTACAGATTTTAATTTCCCGAATCAGAAATCAGTTTACCGCGGAAAAGTTAGAGAAGTTTATAATATTAATGATGAACTTTTAGTAATGGTGGCAACGGATAGACTTTCGGCTTTTGATGTAGTTTTGCCAAAAGGAATTCCGTACAAAGGACAAATCCTGAATCAGATTGCAACAAAATTTATGGAATTGACGCAAGATATTGTTCCAAACTGGCTGATTGCAACTCCAGATCCAAACGTTGCTGTTGGACATTTATGTGATCCTTTTAAAGTAGAAATGGTAATTCGTGGTTATTTATCTGGTCACGCTGCTCGTGAATATGCTGCTGGTAGAAAACAAATTTGTGGAGTTACAATGGCAGAAGGTTTAAAGGAAAACGATAAATTTCCAGAACCAATTATTACTCCAACTACAAAAGCTGATAATGGTTCTCATGATGAAGATATTTCTCGCGAAGACATTTTAGCAAAAGGAATTGTTTCTGAAGAAGATTATTTAGTTTTAGAAAAATATACTCGCGCTTTATTTCAAAGAGGAACTGAAATCGCTGCAAAACGTGGATTGATTTTAGTGGATACCAAATACGAGTTCGGAAAAACAAAAGATGGCGTAATTGTTTTAATTGATGAAATCCATACTCCAGATTCTTCTCGCTATTTCTACGCTGACGGTTATGCTGAAAGACAAGAAAAAGGAGAGGAGCAAAAACAATTATCTAAAGAGTTTGTTCGTCGTTGGTTAATCGAAAATGGTTTCCAAGGTAAAGACGGACAGCAGATTCCAAATATGACTGACGAATATATTGAGTCAGTTTCTGAAAGATATATCGAATTGTATGAGAATATTTTAGGAGAGAAATTTGTTAAAGCTGATATCGACAATATTGATCAACGTATTGAGAAAAACGTATTAGATTACCTTTCTTCAAAATAATAATTTCGATTTAAGCTAAAAATAAATATATAAAAAGCCTTGCTGAAATAAATTCAGCGAGGCTTTTTTTCGTTTAAATAGGTTTTCGATATGAAATCTAATCTGAAATTATCCCAATTTAATTATGCGAAAAGTGCAATTGAGCCTATCTGATTGCAGTTCTTTGTCTTTTTTAAGAAAAATTATTTTTTTTTTTCATTTTTAATGCAACGTTTTATGTATAATGAGCGTCTAACAAGTAATCATCACAATCATTAATCATTAAACAAGTAATCAATCATGAAAAAGACAGTAATCATTCTAGGGACGGCTCTTGCCGTATTTGCAAATTTTGCAGCAGCTTCCAATCATAAGCTGGCAGTTAAAAATCAAATTGAAATTTCAGATTATTTCTCATCGCCTTTGCACATAGCTGTGTGTAATGGAGATGTTGAAACCGTAAAAAAAAGCATTGAGTATGGAGCAGATGTAAATAAAATTGTGCGAAATATGACACCTTTAATGCTTGCAGCTCGATTTAATAATGTAGAAATTGTGAAAATCTTACTGGCAAATGGAGCTAAACCTTCCATAGAAAACGAACATGGATTACGAGCATTAGATTATGCAAGATATTCAAAATCGACAGAGGCTGAAGCTGTTTTAAAAGGACTGAAGTAAAGATTTTTAATGTAAAAAAAAGAAAAGCATTATCTTTATTTTGATAATATTGGTCAACGTATTGAATAAAACGTATCAGATTGCCTTTCTTCAAAGTAATAATTTTGGGTTTAAACTAACTTTTTAAGCCATGAAACTTATTACTAAAAAAAATGCCCTATTAGTTTGTCTTACTGTAGGGTATTTTCTTTTTGCGCAAATAGATAAAAATGCGACAAAAGAAACTAAAAACTTATATCAGAATCTAAAAATCATTTCAAAAAAGCATATTCTTTTTGGACATCAGCACGCTCTTGAATATGGACATGGGTGGAGTAATGAGCCTAATCGATCAGATGTAAAGTCGGTTACGGGTTCGCATCCGGCTGTTGTTGGTATAGATTTTAGCGATTTTTCGGGTCGTTCTAAAGAACAGATTGAAAAAACAAAAGAGGTTTTACGAAAAAATGTAATCGATACTTATGAAAGAGGCGGAATTACAACAGTTTCTTGGCATTTTAATAATCCAGCGTCTGATGGCGGATTTTACTGGAAAGATGGAATCTCAACGGCTTCAATGTCTTTAATTAAACCTGGAGGTCCTAATAACGAACAGTATAAAGAAATTTTAAAAACTATTGCCGATTTTGCACATTCTGTAAAAGCAAAGGACGGAAAGCTTTCTCCAATGATTTTTAGGCCTTTTCATGAATTTGATGGTGATTGGTTTTGGTGGGGAAAATCACATACTTCTCGAGAAGATTTTATTGCCGTTTGGCAGTTTACGATTTCTTATCTGAGAGATACTTTAGGAGTTCACAATTTTATTTATGCTTTTTCTCCCGATAATCAATTTAATTCTGAAGCAGAATATTTAGAGCGTTATCCAAGCGATGAATTCGTTGATATTTTGGGCATGGATGATTATGCCGATTTTGGGCGTGATGGAAAATATGATTTAGAAGCTGGTTTGAAAAAATTAAAAATATTTTCTGATTTGGCTGTAAAAAGGAAAAAAGTAGCTGCGTTTACAGAAACTGGTTTAGAATCAATTCCTAATGAAAATTGGTGGACAAAAGTTTTACTTAAAACTTTAAAATCTGAAAATCTGCAATTGGCTTATGTTTTAGTTTGGCGAAATGATACCACAAGTCCAACTCACTATTATGCACCTTTTCCTGGACAAATTAGTGAAACCGATTTTATAAAATTTTATAACGATCCTTTTACATTATTTGAAAAGGATTTGAAGGATATATACAGCAAGAAGTTTAAGATATAATCTATTTTTGCATCAATAAAGAAACGCAATTTTGGCCTGCCTAAATTGCGTTTTTTTATTTTTTCTCCTTATTCGTGCAACCTAATGCTCTTTTTAGTCGTCTAAATAGAAAATCATCATCATCAATCATTTAACAAACAATCATTATGAAAAAAGCAGTAATTATTTTAGGGCTAATTTTCATTTTTACAAATGAAATAAAAGCATCAAATTGTGAACTAAAAATTGAAAATCAAACGGAATTTTCAATTTATTCGAACTCTCCATTTCATCTAGCAATTAGTAAAGGCGATATCGAAACGGTCAAGAGATTTATAAAGTATGGAGCCAATATCAATAAAATAGTAAATAACATGACGCCCTTGATGGTGGCTGCACGATTTAATCAAGTAGAGATTATTAAAATTTTACTCGAAAATGGGGCAGAACCTTCACTTGAAAATGAAAGAGGTTATACCGCTTTGCATTTCGCTGAGTTTGGAAAATCTGCAGAATCGATTGCTATTTTGAATAAAGCGAATATTGAAAAGAGTAGAAAACATAAATGAAATGAGAAAGAGCAATTCAAATAAATGAATTGCTCTTTTTTCTTTTAAAACTCTGAAAAATTATTCCATTATATCTTTTAAATTTTCTAGACCTTTTTGCAGATCATTTCCTATCAATTGGTCCATTTTTAGCATTGGAAGCATAATATTTGTTGGATATGGAATTACACCGCTAATTCCCCATCTCACTTTTGTTTGGTTATCTGAAATAGGTTCAGTAGACATAAATCCTACAGCATTATCTTCCATAGGCTTCTTAAAACGGAGCGCAAATTCGAGACGTCTGTTTTCTGTTATTTTTGTAATCTCTTCTTCACCAACACCAACTTCTTTCACATTGCTTTCCCAAGAAGAAATAGAACCTACAGCACCATCAGCTCCTTTATAATGAACTTTCATTTTTGGATCCATATTGGCCCAAACGCTAAACTCATTTTGATTTTTTAGTGATCTCACATATTTGAAGATACTATCAGCTGGTTTGTTAATCGTAATTTCCCTTTCTACCGAATATTCTTTTGGCATAAAATAAGCTGCAATCAAGACAATTGAAATAAATAGAATGAGAATGACTAGTAATCTTTTAATAAAAATCATGGTTTTTGTTTTAAGGTTAGTAGTTTTTGAATTGTTTTTTTCCTTCTTAATAGAAGTTATAGGGCTTTGCAACTATACTTGTATGTTTTTGATTTTTAATCTTATAGTAAATTTAAAAAAATAATTGTGAGTTTTGAAATGATACCGATTTTAAAAAGATCAAAAAAAAATAAGATTTATTGTAACATTTTTGTTTTTATGTAGTCTATTATAGTAAAACCAGTAATTTGGTAACGTTTGGGTTCTTTAATTATCGTTTTATTAAGTAAGTGTTAAGAATTGGTTAAAACATGGTACTTTGTAATGCATAATACGATGAAATAAATTACTTTTACATCAGAATTAAAATCATCAACAATCAATTAATAAACAATCAATCATTATGAAAAAATCAGTTATTTATTTAGGACTAGCTTTGGTAACATTTGGAAATGTAGCTATGGCTTCAAATGAAGTTTCAACTGCTAAAAATCCAGTTGAATTAGTAGAATATGCAGCAAACCCTTTAAATGTTGCAATTAGTAAAGGAGATATCGTAGCTGTGCAAAAATTTATTGAGTACGGTGCAGATGTAAATTTAATGTCTGAAGAGCTTACGCCTTTAATGACTGCTGCACGTTACAACAAGTACGAAATCATTAAAGTTTTATTGGCAAATGGTGCAAAACCAAGTACAAAAAACGAAAGTGGATTTACTGCATTAAGATATGCAGAATTATCAAATGCTGCAGAATCAATTGCGCTTTTGAAAGATTTGAAATAACAGTTTAAAAGTTTTGAGTTAGTAAAAAGACCTTTCTGAGCAAAAGGTCTTTTTTTTGTTTTAAAATTAAGTTTCTAAAACAAAAAAAGCATCATTACTAGAATGATGCTTCTTCCTTTTTAAATCCCAACAAATTGATTTAAAACTAAATATTTTGCGTCCTATTCAAGTGGCACATCTTTTTTTCTATTGAATACCCAAAATAAGATCGGGAATACCAACAAGGTTAAGACTGTTGCTGTCATTAATCCGCCAATAATTACAATAGCAAGCGGTTTTTGAGATTCTGAACCAATTCCTGTTGAAATTGCCGCAGGCATAAGACCTATAGAAGCCATTAATGCTGTCATCACTACTGCTCTTGTTCTGGCTTTGACTCCTCTAAAAATAGATTCCTCTAGCGAGTATTTTGATTTGAGATTATGATGGAATTCGGATATTAAGATTACTCCATTTTGTATACAAATTCCTAGAAGCGCAATAAATCCAACTCCAGCAGAAATTCCAAAATTCATTCCTGTAAGATGAAGCGCAATGATTCCGCCAATAATAGCAAACGGTACGTTGGCTAAAACAAGAAGAGAATCTTTAAAGTTTCCGAACAAAATAAATAACAGAACAAAAATTCCAATTAAACTGATAGGGACAACTTGTGCCAAACGTGCACTGGCACGAACTTGGTTCTCAAATTCTCCAGTCCAACCTGTTGTATAACCAGCAGGAAGTTTCAATTTATTTACTTTAGATTGTGCTTCTGCAATTGTACTTCCTAAATCTCTATCACGAACAGAGAATTTAACTCCAATAAAACGTTTTGTATTATCTCTGTAAATAAATGCTGGACCAGTAATAGTTTTAATGTCGCAGATTTCTTTTAAAGGGATTTTTATTCCGCTAATAGTTGGAACTTTAATTTCCTCTAAATCTTTCTCATCTTTTCTGTATTCTTTTGAAAAACGAACACGAACATCAAATTTCTTTTCGTCTTCATACTTTTCAGTTGCTGTTTTTCCTCCAAAAGCTAACTCTAAAACAGCTTGAGCATCGCTTAAAGTTACGCCGTAAGCAGCCATTTTTTCTCGATCTAAAATAACGCTTATTTCTGGCTGGCCAACATTTCTTAAAATACCTGCATCTTTGATACCTGGAATATTTTTAATCTGAGCTAAAACTTCATTTGCTAACTGATCTAATTTATTCAAATCATCACCATAAATCTTAACCGCATTTGAGGCTTTAAATCCAGCTACCGATTCGGCTACGTTATCAATTACCGGCTGAGAATAGTTATAAGTGATTCCTTGATGAACTTTCAGTTTCTCATCCATTTCGTTAATCAGATCGTCCATAGAAATTTTACGTTTCCATTGCTTTTGCGGAATTAAATCAACTTGCAACTGAATAAATCCAAAACCATTAGGATCGGTTCCGTCATTGCTTCGTCCGGTTTGAGACAAAACTTTCTTTACTTCAGGAAAACTCTCTAAGTCTTTTCTAATTATTGCAGCAGTCTTAACACTTTCAGGAAGAGAAGTACTCATAGGTAACTCGGCAGTAACCCATAATGCGCCTTCATTTAATTGAGGTAAAAATTCTGTTCCTAAGAAACCTGCAGAAAAGAAAACAGCAGCTAGTATTCCGATAGAAGCGATTAAAGTTTTTACTTTATGTTTAAATGTCCATGCAAAACCTTTAGAAACAATTCGATCCCAAAAATTAACAAACGGATTGTGTTTTTCTTTCACATTTTTATTCAATAAAATATGCGATAGAACTGGAACTAAAGTTAATGTAAATATCAGTGCTCCCAATAATGCAAAACCTAATGTAAAGGCTAAGGGAGAGAACATTTTTCCTTCTACTTTTTGAAATGAGAAAATAGGCAGTAAAGCTGTAATAATGATTAGTTTTGAAAAGAAAATAGCTTTACCCATTTCTGTTCCTGTTCTCTTAATTAAGCTTCCCTTGGCAATTTTATTGAATTTTTCCATTCCCAATTGATGCGCTCGATGGTCTAAAACCACAAATAGCCCTTCAACCATTACGACGGCTCCATCAATGATAATTCCAAAATCGACAGCTCCCAAACTTAATAAGTTAGCGCTCATTCCCATCATTTTCAAACATAAAAATGCAAATAAAAGTGAAAGCGGAATTACAATGGAAACTGTAAAAGTAGTTCTCCAGTCGGCCATAAAAAGAAATACGACAACAGTAACCAGAATAATACCTTCAAACAAGTTATGCATTACGGTTTCGGTCGTGAAATTCATCAGATTATCGCGATCGTAGAAAGTTTCAATTTTAATGTCTTTAGGTAAAACATTATCATTAAGATCTTTGATTTTTGCTTTGATTAAAGCCAAAGTTTCCTGCGGATTTTCTCCTTTACGCATTACTACAATTCCTTCAACTTCGTCGTCGTTATCTCCAAGACCAGTTTGTCCAACTCTTGGCATTGCACTTTCGTAAACATCAGCTAGATTTTTTACCAAAATAGGATTTCCTCCGGCATCATCAACGATAATATTTCCAATGTCTTCTTTAGATTTTAATAAACCTACACCACGAACGACAAAAGCTTGTCCGTTTTTCTCAATAACATCACCACCAACGTTTAAGTTTCCAGAATTTACAGCATTATAAACTTGCAATGGAGTAATATTATATTTAGCCAATTTAATTGGATCAACTCCAACTTCATAGGTTTTAGTTTGGCCTCCAAATACATTTAAATCGGCAACACCTGGAAGAGAGCGAAGCTGTTTATCAATTACCCAATTTTGGTAAGTCAATAATTCCCTACTGTCTCTGCTTTTACTTTTTACAATATATCTGAAAATTTCTCCTGTAGGTCCGTATGGCGGTTGTACGTCTGGTTCTACATCATCTGGAAGAGAAACATTCTTCAATAAATTGTTTACTTGAAAGCGAGCAAAAGTATCATCAACACCATCATCAAAAATAATTTTGATAACCGATAATCCAAACATTGTAATACTTCGAACGCTTGTTTTCTTTTGAACAGAATTCATTGAAATCTCAATTGGAGAAGTCACGAAGCGTTCTACTTCTTC
>NZ_DHEI01000053.1:2107-6750 GCF_002399805.1 Flavobacterium sp. UBA4854 | reverse complement strand
GCAACAGCCAATAATCCGACCCAAAAGAAGGTAAATGCTTTATTCTTTAAAGAGAAAGCAATAATATTTTTTATGAATTTGTTCATGTCTTAATTATTTAAAGCACCATAAATAAATAGCTGATTGTTTGTGATTACCTTTTCGTTTTCTTTTAAACCACTTGAAATATAAGTTGTATCACCAACAACTCGATAAACTTCTACTTGTCTAGTTTCTATATTATTACGGTCTTTAAATACGACAACAAAGTTTTTACTTTTGTCAAAAACAATAGCTTTACTAGGTACGGCTATCATCGATTGGTTTTCATTAAAAGATAATTTGATATTCGCATTCATATCAGGCTTTAACATGTAATCAGGATTGCTCAATTTGATTCTTGCCTGCATTGCTTTAGTTTCTGGATCAATTACGTTGTAGATTTTATCTACTTTTCCGTTAAACGTTTTATCTGGATAACTAAGGGTAGTAACAGCAGCAGCTGTTCCTAATTTTACTTTATTAATATCGATTTCATTAATATTAGCCATTGCCCAAACTTCGCTGATTTCTGCAATATCAAATATGTTCTCAGAACGGTCATTACGCAAAAGCATATCTTGATTGATGCTTTTTTGAATAATGAAACCACTTATTGGAGCTGTCACTTCATAAATAGAACCTGCTTTAATATTGTAAATTTTATAAGTTTCCTGAATTTTACTTAATTGTGACTGTGCTTTGTTTACTTCAGATTTTGCCTGTAGAACATCACTTTCAGAATTTAATTTGCCGTCAAATAATTCTTGCGCTACTTTTAAATTGTTTTTTGCAACAAGCAAATCACTTTTAGCATCTATAGATTGCTTTTCAAAATCGGCTACATCGGTACTTTTTATGGTTGCCAGAACTTGTCCTTTTTTTACATAATCACCAAGTTCAACATTTACTTTCATAACATTTCCGCCGACCAACGGGTAAACGTCAATCATTTTATTATTATCAGCCGTAATTTTTCCATAAAAACTAAGTTCGTTCTTTAATGGTTGGGTCGTAGCTTCGGCTGTTGTAGTAGTTTTTAGCATAGTATCACTTAAAACAAAAGATGTATTTGTTTCAGGATTCTCTACTTCTTTTTTGCAGCCTGTTAGAGATAGAGTTGCAACTGCGATTCCTATGAATAATGTATGTTTCATTTCTTTACTGTTTTAAAATAAATCTTTGTTGATGGTACTATTTAACTCTTCACCTGCTAGTACTACTTTTTTCTTTAATTCGTTTAACTGAATTATTGCCTGATTGTAGCTTTCCATAAAGTCGGTAAATTCTAAAAGGCTTACATTTCGTTTTTGAAAATTAGTTAGCATTCCGTTGTAAACTGCTTCAAAATCTGAATTTACAGTTGGTTTAATCACACTGTAGTTTTGTCTTGATTCATCCCATTTTGTCCAGGCTGAAGTAATTTCAGTTTGCAGCTGTAGTTCAAAATTTTGTTTTTCAACTTTAGATTGTTCTAAAATAGTTTGAGCATATTTAATGTTTCCTTTGTTTTTATTCCATAACGGTAGCGGAATACCAAGGCTAACATTAGATTCTTTATTAAAGGCTCCACTTCGCTGATCGTAATTTGCACCTAAAGTAAGATCTGGAATTGCAAGCGATTTCTGCCATTTTACATTTATTTCATTAGCTTCTATTTCTTTTTGTTTTGCTAAATAATCAGGTCGATTTGCAATTGCTTGTTCTTCGAAACTTTTAATATCTAAAGGAATAATTTTTAAATATTTATTCGAATCATCTTTACTGACAACTGGAATTACATTTTCCGTTTCGTTCATTAAAAGCTTTAGATTTGCTTGCTCTTCTATATTGTTATTTACAACTTCTAGTCGTTCATTTTTGAAATTAAGATATAAAGATTGCAAACGAACAACATCTTTTAAAGGAATATTGCCTTTTTGAGCCTGAACAGAATAAGAATTGACTAAATCTTCGATATGAGTCAATTGTTTATCCGTGTTTTCGAGATTTTTACTGTTGTAGTAGACAGTATAAAAACTTTTACGAAGTTGTAGTTTTAAGGTGCGCATTAAATCATTAAATGATAATTCTGCCAATTGAGCATTGGCTTGTGCGAGTTTAACTTCGTTACGTTTTTTACCGCCAAGATAAATTAGCTGTTCGATACCAAACGCTTTTTGTCCTTCTTTCCCGATGTCAAAAAACTTGTCTCTTTCAGGGTTATACGCATTAAGTTCGGCGGTGATAGTGGGGTTGTCCCAAATTCGGGCTTGAATGGCTAGAGCTTTTGAAGCATCAATATTATACTGCGATGCTAAGAGAAATAAATTCTTTTTTAAGAATTGGCTTTCACAGTCTTCTAAGGTAGCTGTTTTTTGGGCTATTGCAGCTTGATTTAGAACTGCAAATAACAGCAATGCGAATAACTTTTTCATTGTATTGTTTTTGGATTATACAAATATGCTATCAACAGGCTTTAGGGGAGCTTAAAATCTACCTTAAAAATAGCTTAAAAAAGTTTATAATTCGAAAAATAATTGAAATAAATTCGTGTTAATATTTGGAGTTGAGTAGATTATGTTGGCTTTGTGAACCGTCAAAATACGATGGACAATTCTTAGGCCAAGACCGAATCCTGAAGTTCTTTTTGAATTTTGCCCACGCATAAAAGGTTCAAAAAGACTTTTTTGTTCTTCTTCGCTAAGAGTATTTCCAGTATTTGATACTGAAATTATAAGATGATAATGATCTGTACTTATTTTTACTTTTGCCTGTTTATTATCGGAGTAGATGTAGGCATTCTTTAAAATGTTGGTTAAAGCAATTTCTAGAAGATTTCTATTTCCTTTTATTTCTAAAGCGGTATCCAAATCATCACTTTCTTCCATTTCAAAAAGAATAGCAAAATCTGGAAATGTTTTATTGATTTTTTCTATCGAAGAGAATAAAATCTCATCTATACGCTGAATTTCATTGCTTTCTGTTCTTCTATTATCAATTTTAGAAAGAATCAATAAGGAATTAATCAGTTCTCCCAAATGATTAACATCAGTTAATATATTATTTAGAAAAGAACTATTTTTTGGTTTTATATCAGGATCCGCAATAGCATTTTCGATCTGCGAAGTCATTCTAGAAAGAGGCGTCCTTAATTCGTGCGAGGCGTGAGCAGTAAATTCTTTTTGTTTTTGGTAGGAAACTTCTATTCGATCCATCATAAAGTTAAACTCATCAGCAAGGAGATCTACTTCATTCTTCGTGCTATTGGATGCAATTCTGGTATCGAGATTGTTTTCGTTTATATTTTTTATTTTCTGATGAAAAGCAAGAAGCGGATCCATTGCTTTTCTAACCATAAAAGAAGTTAATAGCCAGCAGATTGTGGTAAAGAAAATGTAGGAAACAACTAATGTGTATCTTAAAAAAAGAAGCTTCTTTTTTCCGTAATCATCTGTCGCAGAAATTAGAGCATAAAAATCTTTATCGTTTGTATCGTAAAAAACACCATAAACTTCGTAATCGCCTTGTTGCTTAAAAAAGGTTTTATTCTTTTTTAAATATTTTAAATCTTCAACAGACCAATTGATTTTTGCATCATCGATACTACTATAAATAAGTTTATAATTAGAATCAAAAACTAAAGTTTTCTCATCATAAAGCTTATTAATAGAGTTCTGGTCTATTATTTTCAAAAGCTGATTGTCGACCTGTTTGACATTTACCAATAATTTAATATTCGACAAAGCCTTAATTTCTAATCGATCTCTAAACTCTTCTTTTCTATAATTAGAATACAAAATGAATATCACTGTTGAAGCCAATCCAAAAAGGATGGTAAACAGTAAACTGACTAAAAGTGATATTCTATTTTTTAATGTCATTCTTGATCGCTTAGATAGTAACCGTAACCAACCTTGGTACGAATAAGTTTTATTTCGTGATCCTTATCGATTTTCTTTCTTAAAAAGTTGATATAAACTTCAATTGTGTTTTGATTGGTTTCGATATGATAATCCCAAAGTTTTTCGGCAATAAATTGTTTAGAAAGCACTTTTCCTTTGGCATGAGCCAAAATTAAAATCAATTTAAACTCTTTAGGAGTAAGTTTTATTTCTTCGCCAGATCTAAAAACTTTCATGTCTTCTTCATAAATTTCTAAATCTTTGACGACAATTTTGCTTTCTACCTGTTGCGGAACTTCCTTTCGTCTTAAAAGAGATTGTACTCTAGCGTATAATTCTTCAAAGTGAAATGGTTTGACTAAATAATCGTCTGCGCCATTATCAAAAGAAGATAATTTGTCTTCAATTTCGCTAAAAGCGGTTAACATTATTATTGGCGTTTTAATATCAATTTTACGAATGTCTTTGCATACCTCTATTCCGTTTAATCCAGGAACATTGATATCAAGAATAATCAAATCATATTCGTACGGAAAATACTTTTTAAGCAACAATGAGCCATCATAATATGGAACACACTCGAACTTCTTTGAGGTAAAGAAGGCAGAGATTTCTTTAGACAAAGTAAAATCGTCTTCGAGCAGTAATATTTTCATTCTGGGGAGATTTAAAAATTCGGCCATTTCATGAAATAGCCGAATTTAGTGCGGTATTGTTTTTTTAATTAAAGTAAGAGAACGT
>NZ_DHEI01000053.1:1506-1895 GCF_002399805.1 Flavobacterium sp. UBA4854 | reverse complement strand
GCAGAGGGAACACCGCCATTGCTATAAGCAAAAGCATCAGTATCTGTTCCAGTTGCACGTGAAGTAGCGTGTCTCTGAAAAGGAATTTTATTTTCTGAAGCTACGTCTACAATCAAATCACGTAATTTATTCTGAATTGCTGGTGAATAGCCAATAACAGGACCTTTGCCCATTTTAAGATCACCTTCTACCTTTTTATCAATCATTGGAGTAGTGGTGTCATGGCAAACATCAGTAACAATCGCTACATTTGGTTTTATTCTATGCGCAATCATTTCAGCTCCACGAAGACCAATTTCCTCCTGAACAGAATTCACAATATACAAACCAAAAGGAAGTTTTTTATTGTTCTCTTTTAATAAACGAGCAACTTCAGCAATCATAAAACC
>NZ_DHEI01000053.1:0-1275 GCF_002399805.1 Flavobacterium sp. UBA4854 | reverse complement strand
CCTAAATCAATAAAAATATTACTTAGTTTGGGAATTTCTTCTTTGTCGCGTAAACGAGTATGAATTGCTGGCCATCCAAAAACGCCTTTTACGATTCCGTTTTTAGTATGAATATTAACTCTTTTAGAAGGAGCAATCTGATGATCTGAACCACCATTTCGTATTACATAAACCAAACCATCTTCTGTAATGTAGTTTACATACCAAGAAATTTCATCCGCATGCCCCTCAATAACAACTTTATACGGTGCGTCAGGATTAATTACTCCAACAGCAGTTCCATAAGTATCAGTAATAAAGGTGTCAATATAAGGTTTTAAATAGTTCATCCAAAGTTTCTGGCCTTCACTTTCGTAACCAGTAGGGGAAGCGTTATTTAGGTAGCTTTCTAAGAATGCTAGAGAAGTATCGTTTAAGATAGAATTTGTGCTCATAAAAATATTTTTCCGCTAAAATATAAATTTGGTATCAGAGTTGTGTATAAATATATAATTTTACACTTAAATTATGATTCAATGAGATTAACCACCTTTTTATTTTTACTCTTAGTTTGTTTTTCTTCCAAAGCCCAAGTTACTCCTAAAGAGAACGAGCAAATGGGATATATATTAACAGAAAGAGATTCCATTTTAGGCGATACTATTCAGCTTCCAGAAATAATTATTTCAAAAGGACAAAAGATGAGTCCTGAGGAAATGAAACAATTTCAAATTCTTCAAAACAGAGTGTATAAAGTATATCCTTATGCTAAGCTGGCGGCAGAGCGATTAACGGCTTTGAATAATGGAATGTCACGTTTAAAAACAAGTCGAGAAAAAAAGAAGTATTTTAAAATCGTCGAAGATTATTTAAATAACGAATTCGAAGAAAGACTTAAAAAGCTTTCTAGAAAACAAGGTCAGATTTTAGTAAAGCTTGTTCATCGTCAAACAGGAATTACAACTTATGAATTAATTAAAACATTAAAAAGCGGATTCAAAGCTTTTGTTTCTAATACAACAGCCAATTTATTTGATATTAGTTTAAAAGAAGAATACAAACCATACGATGTAAACGAAGACTATTTAATAGAAACAATCTTAGTTCGAGCATTTGAATCTGGCCGATTAATAAATCAGAAGCCAGCCACTCCATTAGATTATGAAGATCTATCAGAAAAATGGCAACAGAAAGCCAAAGACTTGAATAAAAAATAATACTATATATAAAGGACTACTATATATAATGTAAAACCCGACAGTTTTTTGAAAACCTGTCGGGTTTGCTTTTTATATG
>NZ_DHEI01000158.1:11897-18431 GCF_002399805.1 Flavobacterium sp. UBA4854 | reverse complement strand
TAAATTAAAACATAGTTTATACCAACGTGAAGAACGTTTGCCATAACCATTGCATACATCGAATATTTGGTTAATGACATTCCGTCTGCAAATTGCTTATATCCTTGATACATTACCAACGGAATTAAAGAAAAAGCAACCCAACCCAAATATGGTTTTGCAAGAACAATAACATCTGCTGGCTGTTTCAACAACTCCATAATTGGTTTAGCAAACATAATTACGGTAAAAAGCACTAAACCGAGAATTGTACATAGAAATAAACCATGATGAAAAGCAGATCTAATTTTTGTATCGTTTTTTTCTGCATCGCCTTCGGCCACAATTGGCGTAATGGCTGTAGAGAATCCAATTCCTAGAGACATTGCAATAAAGATCATACTGTTACCAAGAGAAACTGCGGCCAATTCTGTGCTTCCTATTTTGCCAACCATTATATTATCGACAATACCAATTAAAGTATGCCCGACCATACCCAAAATTACGGGATATGCTAGTCTTAAATTATACGAAAACTCTTTGGTGTACTGCTTTAAATTCACTTGTAATCAATTTTAGTCGGCAAAGATAGTCAGAAGCTTCGAATTCTATCCTATCAATAAAAATATATCCCAATTTTAAGACAAAAATAAGCCAGACTCAATATTATGTAACGATTTTTAAAAATTGTATAACAAACTCCAAATAGCTTGCATATAATTTTACATTATAGAAATTTCAAAAATATAAGCCATGAAAAAATTACAGATGTTATGCCTAGCTGCGTTCACGTTTTTATTTGCCAACACAACTTTTGCTCAAGATAGCGGAGTAGAAAATTACGATCAGGGTTTTAGATTAGGAGTCGGATTAAATGGAGGACTTCCTACTGATAACGATTATGACTGGTCTCTTGGTGGAGATGTACGTCTACAGTACGATCTTTCTAAAAAAACATCATTAACCTTAACAACGGGATTTACAAATTTATTTATGGGAAAAGATGAACTTGGAAATAACGTAAAAGATCTTGGTTTTATTCCAGCAAAAGCAGGTTTTAAAGCATTTGTTTTAAAAGATCAATTTTATGTTTTAGGAGAACTTGGTGCTGGTTTTGCAGTAACAAATGGTTACGATAAAACAACTTTTTTATGGGCTCCAGGTATTGGTTATGCCAACAAGTACATTGACTTAAGTGTTCGTTATGAAGATTATCATGATTTTAGAACCAATCAAGTAGCATTGCGTGTTGCTTATGGTTTTAAATTATAAAAAATAGGTTTAATTTATTATTTTGTTTTTGGTAAAAAACCGACAGTCTGAAGAGTCTGTCGGTTTTTTTATTTGGAAAATTAAAATAGCAACGATAGCATATAAAATAAACCCGAGAGGTTTTAACAACCAGTCGAGTTTCAAAAAATTATCTTATTTGGCAAATTATCTCCATTATTTTACCTTCTCTCCCAATTCCTTTTTATACAATTCGATATTTGCTGCTGTTTTTTCGTCTAGTTCAGGTTCTGTAATATCAGAGTGTTTTTTCATTTCTTCCCAAATAATTTTAGCTACAATATAGCGAGACATTTCTTTGTCGTCTGCGGGAACAATATACCAAGGCGCATGCGAAGTCGAGGTTTTATTTATAGCTTCTTCATAATACTTCATATATTCGTCCCAATAACCACGTTCTTTCAAATCGCCTGGCGAAAATTTCCAATTGTGTTTTTCTTCTTCCAATCGGCGCAATAAACGCTGACGCTGTTCTTCCTTACTTAAATGAAGATAGAACTTCATCACTATTGTACCATTTTGAGAAATATGTTTTTCAAAATTATTGATTTGTTCAATTCTATTTTTCCAAAAATCGGATGTGATATCATCTACAGAATTTATTCCTGGTAAGTTTTCTCCCAAAATATATTCAGGATGCACGCGCGTAACCAAAACATTCTCGTAATGCGTTCTATTAAAAATGGCAAACTTTCCTTTTTCTGGAAGTGCAATATAATGCCTCCATAAATAATCATGCTCTAACTCTGCCGAAGTAGGCGTTTTAAAACTATGCACCACTACTCCACGCGCATTAAATTCTTTAAAAACTTCTCGAATCAAACTATCCTTTCCCGAAGTATCCATTCCCTGAAGGCAAATCAGAACCGCATATTTATTGTGCGCATACATTACATCTTGCAAATCGCTTAATTTGGCTTGAACCTTATCTAATTTTTCTTCTTTTTCGTCGTCATCGGCTTTTACAGATAATAAAGTCGGAATTTCTTTGAGCTTAATTTTCTCAACAACTTTAAAATCTTTTGGATCTATTGATTTCATATCTTTTTGATTTTTTGTCTTATAAATATACTAATTTTACGAATTCCGATAACTATTGGAACTACTATTCATTGCAATAAAAACAACATTTCATGGAAAAATTCACATTAGAAATATTATTTCACATTATCGGAATCGGTTCTGCATCAGGATTATTTTTAAATAATAACTCACTTTACGTAATTGGCGACAACAGCGGATTTCTTTATGAATATAACATCGAAAACAAACAATTAAATCAGCATCCTTTAATTGACAATCCCACACAAAATATTCCTAAGAATCTAAAACCTGATTTTGAATCTTTAACACATCACAACGACACCTTGTATGTTTTTGGTTCTGGTTCAACCGAAAATCGAAATAAAATGATTGCGTTTGATATCAAATCAAAAACGATTTTACAAAAGAATAATTTAGTCGATTTGTATGCTGTAATGCAGAATTTCGGGGAAATAAAACCAGAAGATTTTAATTTGGAAGGTGCTATTTTCGATGGAGAAAACTGGTATTTATTCAATCGCGGAAATGGCGTTACTAACAAAAACACCATTTTTACAATTCATGCCAAAAATCTAGGAGAAGAATTTGCCTTGATTTCTGTCAATTATAAACTCCCAAAAATAAAAGGTGTTCGTTCTAGCTTTACCGATGCTATTTTGGTTGATGATAAAATCTACTTCCTTTCAACTGCAGAAGATACCAAATCGACTTATGACGATGGCGCAATTTTAGGAAGTTTCATTGGAAGAATCGATGTCAAAACGATGAAAATAGATTTCACTCAAAAAATTACGGCAACCAATAAATTTGAAGGCCTGACTTTCTACAAAAAAGAAAACAATAAAATAGAGTTTTTACTTTGTGAAGATAATGACACCGAAGTTTTAGAAACTAAGATTTATAAATTGACCTTACCAATTAAATAAACTTTGTGAATCTCTGTGAAAGAATTATTACACAGAGATTCGCAGAGGTTTTTCGCAGAAAAACACAAAATATTTTTATTACGTTTCTAAAATAAAACCTTTGCAACTTTGAATCTTTGCAACTCTGAACCTTAAAATTTTTTTTTACCCCTGTCCCAACCTTTTTATCTTTTTATCTCTCTTTATAAGAAAGACAACAATTGTGATAAACGAGACTCAAATAGCAAACTGTAAAAAAATGCACCGCGATGCCCAACGCGAAGTGTACGAATACATGGCGCCTAAGTTGTACCGCCTTTGTAAAAGATATTTAAAAAAGGAAGAAGAAATAGAAGAAGCTTTGGCCGATTCTTTCTTTACTATTTTCACCAAACTAGATCAGTTAAAAGAAGCATATGCTTTTGAAGCTTGGGCTAAAAGAATAACTGTAAATCATTGTTTGGCAACTATTAGAAAAGCAACCAACTTCAACATGTATTTAGACGACGTAAAGCTGATTTCTCAGCCTTCTGTCGATGAACTAAATACGTTGGAAGAAGAAGATTTGCTTAATTTATTAAACCACATTCCAGACGGCTGTAAAACGGTTTTTAACCTTTTCGTCATTGAAGGTTATGGACATAAAGAAATAGCCGAAATGCTAAAGATTTCTGAAGGCACCTCTAAATCACAATTAAATGCCGCTAAGACCAAACTGAAAGAACTGGCTAATAAATTGTATTATCAAAAAGCAAAATAGTCATGGACAATCAAGATAAATTATTCGATAAAATAAAAGAAGCTTCGCAAAAAGCCGAGTTTCAAGACTTTCCAGGAATGGAAAAAGTCTGGTCGCGCGTAGAAGAAAAACTGGACAAAAAAGAAGATAAAAAGACAATCGTTTTGTGGAAGAAAATTGCGATTGCAGCTTCTCTACTATTACTTATTTCTTTAGGATATCAATTTTTGCATGTAAATAAAGAAACTGCAGCAGAAACTTCAAAAGTTGTTCTAGAAGAAAAAGAAATAAAACAACCAGAGCAACCCATTTTAGATAAAAAAGTTGCAACTCCATCTTCAGATTCACAAATAATTTCTAATGAAGAAGCGATTAAAATTTTAGAAAATAAAACTAAAAGTAAAGAAAGAGTTGCGATTCAGGAAACAACCATTCATAAAACAGAACCAATTCAATCTATTCCAGCGCCACAAATTTTGGTAGAAAAAGCAATTCCTGAAAAAGTCTTGTTAGAAGAAACATTTGGAGAAGAAGACAATACCTCATCCAAAAAAGAAGTAACTTCAGATATGGGTTATTCAAGTTATCCTGAAAGAGCGTCTTCAAAAGTTGCTTATTCTAGCGCACCGCCATCACAAAAAGCTAGAAAAAGTGCTCCTTTAGTGGTTCTAAACGGAAATGCAATTGCGCACAGCGACGATGTCAAAAAAGACAAAATGATTCAGAACGAACTTCCGAATCTACAGCCAGAAAATTTAGATTCGCTTGTAGTTCTTGACGAACCTTTGTATATCATTGACGGAATTTATTATTCAGAAAATGATTTATTCGGAAAAAATCCAACGAGTCCGTATGCACCTTTAGACAAACAAGACATTAAAACCATAACGATTTTACAAGACCTTGAAGCCACCGAAAAATATGGCGAAAAAGGAAAAAAAGGAGTTGTTATAATTACTACTAAAAACGGAAAACCTGCTCCTAAAAAATAATCAGGTCACAACAGAACTTTGTCAAAGTTTGAAACTTTGACAAAGTTAAATCTCAACATTAATTCTTAAAACTTATAATCATGAAAAGTCTAAAACTTATTTCATCAGCCATTGCTATGCTTATATGTTTCGTAAGTATGGCACAAGAAAGAACGATTTCTGGAACTGTTTCAGATGAAGCCAATGTAGCTCTTCCAGGCGTAACTATTTTCAATCAGACATCAAAAACAAATACTACAACTGATTTCGATGGAAAATATAGCATTCAAGCAAAAACAGGAGACATGTTGGTTTTTAGCTTCATTGGATACAAAAACCAAAGCCAAAAGGTTCAAAATTCAAATATTATGAATATAAAAATGTTTCCAGAAATGTCAAGTTTGCAAGAAGTTGTAGTTGTTGGTTACGGTTCAAGCGATGCTGAATATAACAATCGTAGTTACGAGCGTGCTGAAAGAAAAAAAGCAAAAATGGCGACAGCATCAGTAGCTATTCAAGGAAAAGTATCAGGAATTCAAGTTCAAAATTCTATGGGATATTCTGCCATGCCTGCACCAACTATTACTATTCGCGGAAATGAATCTGTTTCTCCAAAAAATGAACCGCTGTATATTATTGACGGAGTTCCTGCAAAAGCCAACCAAATGGCAAAAATAAATCCGAATGATATTGATAATGTTTCTGTTTTAAAAGATCAAGCTGCAACTTCGATTTATGGAAGTAAAGCTTCAAATGGTGTTGTCGTAATTTCAACCAAAAATGAAATCTACAAAAACCTAACAGAAAAAGAATTGGATAAAAAGTTGAAAATCCTGCCAATTTCGACCGAACCAACTCAAGAAGATTACGATTCTTTTGTAGAAAATGCTTTCGAAAGTCCGAAAACAGCGCCACTTTCAACTTTCTCTATAGATGTTGATAATGCTTCATATACCAATATCAGACGCTTTTTAAATAACGGACAGCAAGTTCCGAAAGACGCTGTACGTGTTGAAGAAATGGTTAATTTCTTTAAATACACTTATCCGCAGCCAAAAAATGAAAATCCGTTTTCTATCAATACAGAAGTGAGCGATTCCCCTTGGAATTCAAACAACAAAATATTGAAAATTGGTTTGCAAGGAAAAAATATTCCAACTCAGGATTTACCAGCTTCAAATCTTGTTTTCTTAATTGATGTTTCTGGATCTATGGAAGACATGAACAAATTGCCATTACTAAAACAATCATTGAAAATTTTGGTTGACGAATTAAGACCAAAAGACAAAGTGGCAATTGTGGTTTACGCTGGCGCAGCAGGAATGGTTTTACCTCCAACTTCTGGAGACGATAAAAAAACAATTATTAATGCATTAGACAATTTACAAGCTGGAGGAAGTACAGCTGGAGGAGCAGGAATTGAATTGGCTTATAAAATTGCTGCTGAAAATTTCATAAAAAGCGGAAACAACAGAGTAATCTTGGCTACTGATGGAGATTTTAATGTTGGAAGTTCTTCTAATTCTGATATGGAAAAATTAATTGAAGAGAAGAGAAAAACAGGCGTTTTCTTGACTTGTTTAGGTTACGGAATGGGAAATTACAA
>NZ_DHEI01000158.1:7898-11728 GCF_002399805.1 Flavobacterium sp. UBA4854 | reverse complement strand
ATTCAAGAAGCAAATCGTTTTTTAGGAAAAGAATTTAAAGGTTCTATGTTTGCTATCGCGAAAGATGTAAAAATTCAAATTGAATTTAATCCGAAACAAGTTCAGGCTTATCGTTTGATTGGGTATGAAAACAGAAAATTGCGTCCAGAAGATTTTAAGAATGATGCCATTGATGCTGGAGAATTAGGAAGTAATCATACCGTTACGGCTTTGTATGAAATTATTCCGACTGGAGTAAAAAGCGATTATTTAGCCGAACAGCCAGATGATTTAAAATACACTAAAACAGAAACAAATTCGAATAATTACAATGGAGAATTAGCCACTATTAAATTTCGTTACAAAAAGCCTGACGGAGAAAAAAGCATCGAAATGGTTCAGGTAATCGAAAACAAATCGGTTGTTTTAGAAAAAGCAAGTGACGATATGAAGTTTAGTGCTGCCGTAGCTTGGTTCGGATTAAAATTGAGAGATTCAAAATTAATCGCCAACAAATCTTCAGAAGAAATTGTTAAATTGGCAAAACAAGGAAATTCAAACGACGGAGAAGGCTACAAAGCTGAGTTTATTCGTCTGGTTGAAACGTCCAAACAGTATAATTAATAAATATTGTATTACATTTGAAATTCAATTTATAAACAATGAAACAACTACTATACGCGTTATTAGCATTTGCAAGTGTAAATTCTTTTTCTCAAACTAAAAATTCAATTGATAAACCCTTCATCGAAGTTTCAGGTCAGGCAGACACATTGGTACTTCCAAATAAAATATGGATCAATGTTTTATTAAGTGAGAAAGATTCCAAAGGGAAAAAATCGGTAGAAGATTTAGAAAAAGACATGTTTTCAAAATTAAAGGAAATTGGAATCAACATCGAAAAAGAAGTTACTGTTAATGATATGTCCAGTAATTTTAAAAATTATTTACTAAAGCAAAATGATATTTTTAAATCAAAATCGTATTCTATCATAGTTAAAAATGCAATCGAAACTTCTAATGTCTTTATTGGATTAGAAAAAATTGGGATTTCAAATGTACGCATTGAAAAAATTGAAAATATTGATGAAAAAAAAATCAAACTTTTAATTAATGGTAAAGCGATATTGAATGCGAAACTAACAGCAGAAAGTTTTGCTAAACCTTTAAATCAAAAAGTTGGGAATTCTATACAAATTAGCAATTTTGAAGATATTTCTCAACAATTATATGGCAGAGCTGCTGGTATTGTCGTAAACACTGGTTATGGTGGAAAAAGATACGAAAGTGAAAGTGCTCCGAGCGAACCTGTTATAGAATTCGAAAAAATTAAAATATCCAGCTCAGTACAAGTCCGATTTCTCATAGAATAATTTTAATACAATCATAATAAATTAATTACACGCAAAATTCATGAATCCTATTTTAAGCCAAAATCTATTTTTAGTAAAAGAACATATCGGAATGTTCAAAGCCGCAAACAACTACGACATATATCATCCAGAAAACAATCAAATTATTATGAACTGCCGAGAAAACAATCTTGGTTTTTTCACAAAAATATTCCGCTTTACAGATTATAAAAGAGCAACTCCATTTAATATTGAAATTACAACTGCTTCTGGCGAAAAGTTAATTACGGTAAGAAGAGATATTGCCATCTTTAGATCGACTGTAGAAGTATTGAATGAAAAAGATCAATTGATTGGAACTTTCAAACAAAAGTTCTTTTCTATTGGAGGAAAGTTTGATATTCTGGATAAAAACGAAAAACCTGTAGCAACGCTTCAAGGAAAATGGACAGGTTGGGATTTTAAATTTTCACATGAAGGCAAACAATTGGCTCAAGTAAATAAAAAATGGGCCGGATTAGGAAAAGAGTTTTTTACAACTGCTGATAATTATGCGCTTCAAATTGAAGATTCAGTTCCAGCTGATAGTTCGTTGAGACAATTGATATTAGGAGCTGTAATGTGTATTGACATGGTTCTAAAAGAATAACAAAACTTGTTAAACTTAGATTAAGAATATCTTTTAAAGCATCATTTTAGTTTTCAAAACCTTATTTTTGTAAGACTTAAAATGATGCTTTCTGCATTTCTAAAAATACAATCATGACCGACTTAAAAAATAAAAATGCCTTTATTACTGGCGCAGGAAAAGGAATAGGAAAAGCTGTGGCAATTGCTTTGGCGAAAGAAGGTGTAAACCTGATTTTAGTTTCTAGAACTAAAAGCGATATCGATCAACTGGCAGAAGAAACTTCTAAACTTGGTGTAAAAACTTTGGCTTTAGCTGCAGATGTTTCTGATATTAATTCTATAAATGCTGCCGCTGAAAAAGCAATCGCAGAATTTAAAAGTATTGACATCTTAATTAATAGCGCCGGAATTGCTTCTTTTGGGAAGTTCTTAGAATTAGAACCAGAGGCTTGGGAAAGAATTATTCAGGTAAATTTAATGGGAACGTATTATACAACTCGCGCGATTATCCCAAATATGATCGAAAGGCAAACTGGAGACATTATCAATATTTCTTCAACTGCTGGATTAAACGGAAACGCTTTGACAAGCGCTTACAGTGCTTCTAAATTTGCTGTTTTAGGTTTAACCGACTCTTTGATGCAGGAAATGAGAAAACACAATATTCGTGTTACAGCGTTAACGCCAAGTACAGTTGCAACTGACATGGCAAAAGATCTAAATCTTACTGATGGAAACCCAGAAAAAGTAATGCAGTCTGAAGATATGGCAGATTTAATTATTGCTCAACTAAAATTAAATAGAAGAGTATTTATTAAAAACAGCAGTATTTGGTCTACTAATCCTTAAAACGTCTATAAAATCTTTGTCAAAGTTTTAAACTTTGACAAAGTTATATCAACAAAAAATAGTAATATGGAACAATATTTAAGACAATTGGTCGAAATAGAATTTCAAGATAAAAAACAAGTTTTCTCTGGTTTTCTAATCGATTATTCTGACGACTGGATTTTACTCAGAAATAATCCTGTAGATTTTGTTTTGGATGGTTTTGTTATTCTTAGAAATAAAAACATTGAAGCTGTAAACCGAGATCACGATTTGGCTTTTACTGAGAAAATAATTCGTTTAAAAGGTTTAAAAATAAATTCTGATGATATTATTCCAATCAGAGATTTAGCTTCTATTATCAAATATATTTCTGAGAAATACAGCATTTTTCAAATCGCAAAAAAATCATCTAAATCTGCTTATTTAGGAAAATTAATTGGTTTAAACGACGAAGAATTGACAATAGATTTTTTAGATACACGAGGTCAATTTGGTGGAGAATTAGGTTTTAATCCCGAAAAAATTCGAGTGATCGAATTTGATACCGATTATATTAATTCTTTGAAATTGGTTGTTCAGGAAAATGAGTAATTTATAAAAACACAAAAGCCTCTTATTAGAGGCTTTTTTTGTCATTCCGAGGAACGAGGAATCACACTAGTAATTCCGTATGCTATAATTGTCAATCTTTGTAGAGTTTCGAGTGTGATTCCTCGTTCCTCGGAATGACAAATACTTTGAGTTTATTTTTAAGCTTCCGCCAATTTATTCAAAAACTCCAAACGTACACTTCCGTCTTCGTCTATTTTAGTTAAATTGATTTCTTGCAGAGTATTTACCAATTCTGGATTCCAAGGTGTTTTTACTTTCACGTAGTTTTCTGTAAATCCGTGAATGTATCCTTCTTTATTTTCACTTTCAAAAAGAACCGTTCTATTTGTTCCTAACTGGCTTTCGTAGAATGCACGGCGTTTTTTAACCGATAAGCCACGAAGCATTTTACTGCGTTTTGCTCTAACATTTGAAGGAACAACGCCT
>NZ_DHEI01000158.1:6591-7648 GCF_002399805.1 Flavobacterium sp. UBA4854 | reverse complement strand
CAAGCGTGAGGCATTACTTCGCGAATTTTGTTTACACGATCAATATAAACTTCGCGCAAATAGCGACGCTTCATTAACTTTAAAATATCATTGCTTCCAGATTGTAATGGGATATGGAAATGCGGTACAAAAGTTCGGCTTTTAGAAACAAATTCGATTGTTTCATTTTTCAACAAGTTTGGTTCGATTGACGAAATTCTCAAACGCTCAATTCCTTCTACTTTGTCTAAAGCTTGTACTAGATCTAGAAAAGTATGTTCGTGTTTTTTGTTTCCGAACTCTCCTTTTCCGTAATCACCAATATTTACACCCGTTAAAACAATTTCACGAATATTTTGCGCCGAAATTTCTTTGGCATTTTTTAGAACATTTTCTAAAGCATCACTTCTAGAAATTCCTCTTGCCAACGGAATTGTGCAATAGGTACATTTATAATCGCAACCGTCTTGAACTTTTAAAAATGCTCTTGTACGATCTCCAATAGAATAACTTCCTACATAAAAATCGGCTTCAGCAATTTCACATGAGTGAACTTCACCCATATCATTTTTGCTCAAATCATGAATATAGTCTGTGATTTTGAATTTCTCTGTTGCTCCTAAAACCAAATCAACACCATCAACTGCTGCTAATTCTTCTGGTTTTAATTGTGCATAACAGCCAACAGCTGCAACAAAAGCTTTTTCGTTAAGCTTCATTGCTTTCTTCACTACTTGCTTAAACTGCTTATCTGCATTTTCTGTTACAGAGCAAGTATTAATGACATAAATATCTGCTATTTCTTCAAAATCGACGCGGTCAAAACCTTCGTCATTAAAATTTCTGGCAATTGTAGAAGTCTCTGAAAAATTCAGTTTACAACCCAGCGTATAAAAGGCAACTTTTTTTCTATTTTCCATAATCTGCTTAAATTAATGAAATCGTTGTCAAAAAATTTAAGGCTGCAAATTTACAAACAATATTCATCAAAAGAAAGCGATTAATTCACTTCGAATCAATATTTTGGCGCTAATGTTAATTTAGAGACATTCAAAAGTTAAACTTTTTTATTTTTATT
>NZ_DHEI01000158.1:2420-6475 GCF_002399805.1 Flavobacterium sp. UBA4854 | reverse complement strand
GAAACTATCATTTTTCAAATTTTAACATTACAATAAGAATAAAACGACAAAACAATCGATTAAAAGCAAATTTTATCGATTAAATACATTTTTTTATTTTTTAAATTCAAAATTTCTTACATTTACATTGTTATGAATACAGTTGGCAATAAATTCATAGTAAAGAATTTTACGGTGCTTTAATTAATTTAATAATAATTCAGGCATAACAATTTTGAATTTTACTCGTTATGTTGTTGTTTTGTGTTACAAAATGAAATGGGAAAGCCGAAAACCAAAGAGAGTAGGCAAAATTAAAATACAAATACCACGCTTTATGAAAGCATTTTTACCCACGATCTGCTTGATGTTCTTAACCTTATTTAGTTCGCAAGCGCAAACTAATGCTCCAGCCGCAAATGCAAATCCATTTCCTACTATTAGTACATTGACGACTTGGGCAAGCTTAAACTCACAACAGCAATTTGATGTTGCTATTCGTGCAGTTGGGTTTAAGTTTGAAGTTAAAGAACCAGGTGAAGGATCTACAGCTTATACCTACATTCGCAAAGTAACTGTTAACGAAGTAAACTATACAGATAGAATTGTATATAGAATTACAAACAATAATTCTGCAAGTATCATTTCTTTAGTAACCGCTTCTACTGATTTAGTTAGTTTATACACACCACAATTAGCAAGCTTTAAAAACAACAACTGTAAAACAGAAATGTCTAAGGACAAAAACACAACTTGCAGCTGTTACGAAAGTGCAAATTTTGCCATTGATCTTTGCGACGAGCGTGTAAAATTAACTATGGGTGACGGAAATAAATACTTTGTTTCTGTAGCTAAAAAATAATATTTTTTAAAATATTACTTCTTTAATTAATTCCAAATCTTTACTGACTTTTAAGTATGTAAAGATTTGGAATTCGTTTTTATAGTAAGTTCGGATTTTTAAGTTCATACCAAACTTCTAGTTCTTCTTCGTATACGAAAGAATTCACAAAATGAAAGCCCAATTTCTCTAGAATTTTTCTTGAGTTTTCGTTTCCTGCATCTGCGTAAGCATAAAGCACTTCTACTTTCATTTCATTAAAAGCATGATCAATAAAAGCTCTTCCAGCTTCAGTTGCGTAACCTTTACCCCAATGTTTTTCGATAAAACGATATCCTAACTCGTAAAAGTTTTTATGATTATTTATCTCGTCTGTAATAAACTTTATTCCAGACCAGCCAATAAATTCATTTGTTTCTTTTAAAACAACAGCCCAACGTCCTGTTCCTAGATCTTTGTATTGTTTCTGAACAAATTTGATATATTCAATACTTTCATCAATATGTTTTACAGGTCTATTTCCAACAAATAAATGCACATTCGGATTAGAATCCAATTCGAACATTCCTTCAGCATCAGAAAGTTCAAGTTCCCGTAAAATTAGACGTTCCGTTTTAATTGGATTTTTCATTTTAGTTTAGTTTAAAATATAACGTGTTACTACTTCAGCAACACCATCATCATTATTTGAAGCTACAATTACATCGGCTTTATCTCGTAACTCAGGATTAACGTTATCAACCCAAACACCTAAACCAGCATATTCTATCATTGTCAAGTCATTTCCTGCGTTTCCTACAGCTATAATTTCGCTTTGATGAATTCCGAGCTGTTCAGCCAAAAGTTTCAAGCTCGCGGCTTTATCAATTCCTTGTTGTGCTGCTTCTAGAAAAAATGGTTTAGACATCGAAACGCTTAAATGTGGCATGGCCTCCATCAAATCTTTTTCTAACGTCTTTAAATACGCTGGATCTTGCAATAAAATACACTTAACCGCCGGTCTGTCTACATAATCTTTAAAGCTTGAAACTTTGTGATGTGCCATTCCTGTGATTTCTTTTTCGACCTCAATAAATTCAGAATCCGTTTCACTAATGATTTGATCATCTAAATAAGTAATGATATGTGCCTTCTTTTCTACACTATAATCGTATAAAGCATGAATTTGCTCTACCGTTAACTTTTGCTCAAACAAAATAAAATCATCTTTTACACGGCTAATTATTGCTCCGTTAAACGAAATCATATACGAATCGTTTTTATCCAATTCCAACTCCTTTGCATAAGCCGTCATTGCTGTAGTTGGTCTTCCTGAAGCCAAAACCACATATACGCCTTTTGCCTGAGCTTCTAAAATTACTTTTTTATTTAAATCTGAAATTCTATGATCGTCTGTCAACAAGGTATCATCCATGTCGAGCACTAACATTTTGTATTGCATTTTTTTTAGTTTTCAGTCGCAGCCACAGTTTTCAGTTTATATTGTGACTAAAAACTGTGACTGAAAACTTTTAAAGACTCATTCTAAATTCTTCTATAACTGGATTTGCTTTTGCGAAATCTGTTTCTTGTATAAAAACCTCAACAGCTAAATCCGTTTGACCAAAACCTCCCAAACGAGCCGATTGAATATTATCTTTTTTTACTGTCTCTACTCCAGCTTCTTCTAATCTTTCTTGCAAAGCAATTGCTAATACTTCGCTTCCCGAAAATACTTTCATTAATCCCATAGTATTCTTTATTTTATTCTAATATTTCTTTTAATTGTTTTTGAAAATCTTCATTTTCGTTAACACCTATATGTTCTTGATATTTTAATGGATAAAAATAAGCATTTGATTTTAAAAGCTTTTTTAACCTTATTGAATTTTCAAAAGGAATTAACTGATCGCTAGTTCCATGAAAAATATAAATTGGACTTTTTACTTGTGGCAGATATTCATTAGTTTCCAAACTAAACTTTTTCATAAAATCAGGAAAAAAAGGAACTCTTGAGCTTGATAATTCTAAAAAGTTATAATACGGAGCCTGAAGAATCAATGCTTTTGCTTTACTTTCTAAAGCTAATTTTACCGCAAAACCAGAACCTATAGAATAGCCTGCAATTATAATTTTATCTTCAGAATATCTTTTTGAAATACTTTTATATACAATTGATATATCTTCCGTTAATTGTTCTTCATTTTCAATTTCGCCTTCACTTTTTCCGAAACTTCTATAATCTAAAATAAAAATATCATAACCTAATGATGTGTATATTTTTGCAATTTTACCCCAAGTTTCAAGTGTTCCAGCATTCCCATGAAGGTAAAAAACAAGACCTTTTGACTGTTTTGCCTTAAATAATAATCCGTTCAAAATTGTTCCATCAAACGATTTTATATTTATTTCTTCAAATTTTTGCTGATAATCAAACTTATAATCTTTAGGCAATCGAGAAGCGTGAAAAACTAACCCTACCTGATTAAAATACACATAAGAAATCGCTAAAACATAAAGAACGAGAAAAAAGCACAAAAGTACAATTGACAAGAATTTAAGTGTTTTAAAAATTTCCATTGATTGATTTCTGATTAAATTTAAGTAAAAGTGGCAGTTTACAATACTGTTACTGTAAACTGCCACTGCAAACTGTCACTATATATTACTCTTCTTCAATATCGTCGTCCTCTTCATCAAGTTCCTCTCCGTCTTCATCCATGTCAAACAAATAAGGTTCTACCATGATTTTATCTGCCAAAATTTCGATACGTTCGGTCAAAGCTTCAGAAAAGATAATTCGCTGCACTTTGGCAATACTGTTTGAAATACGTGTAATTTTTGGATCGTGACGCAGTTTCAAAATCGGATCAGCATCATCCACAATAAACATTTTTAGGCGATTTACATTGTACCCCGCTGTACTAAACATATCGTTTAATTTAGTTGGTGTTCCAATTAAAACATCGACTCCTGTAGAAACATAGTTTTTATCGTAATCCATGTCGCCTTTTTCATTTACACCATAAATTTCCAAATCGGTGTATTTCCCATATTTATTAAAAAGCTCAACCATTTCCAGAACCTTTGCTTTGTCTTCAACAAAAATCAGAGCTCGAGGAGATTCTTCTGTTTGTCCAGCCAATTGCTGAATTACATTTAAAACAATTGTAGTAGTTTTTCCACTTCCCTTTGGAGAAATAATAACACAGTCAGCACCACTTTTTATGGTAGAAAAAGTTTCCAACTGCAAAGC
>NZ_DHEI01000158.1:0-2140 GCF_002399805.1 Flavobacterium sp. UBA4854 | reverse complement strand
ACCTATTTGCTTGCAAACATTTTCACATCTGATTCTGAGATTTCGCTTCCTCCCAAAATGATCAATCTTTCTACTACATTTCGAAGCTCACGAATATTTCCTGTCCAGTCGTATTCTTGTAATAATTTAATGGCTTGCGCCGAAAACGACTTAACAGCATTTCCTTGTTCAGAAGCTATTTTTTCTGTAAAATGCAAAATCAAAGCAGGAATATCATCGCGTCTTTCATTCAATGGCGGAACTTTAATTAAAATTACTGCCAAACGATGGTATAAATCTTCGCGGAAACGGCCTTCTGCAATTTCTGTTTTCAAATCTTTATTCGTTGCCGCTACAACACGCACATCAACTTTTATGTCTTTATCAGCTCCAACTCTTGTAATCATATTTTCTTGAAGTGCACGTAAAACTTTCGCTTGCGCAGAAAGGCTCATATCTCCAATTTCATCCAAGAAAATAGTTCCCTTGTCTGCTGCTTCAAACTTTCCAGCACGATCTTTCACTGCCGATGTAAAAGCACCTTTTACGTGTCCGAACAATTCGCTTTCAATCAATTCACTTGGAATTGCCGCACAGTTTACTTCGATTAAAGGAAAAGTAGAACGTTCGCTTTTTTCATGCAATTGATGTGCTACTAATTCTTTTCCTGTTCCGTTTGGTCCCGTAATCAAAACTCTGGCTTCTGTTGGGGCAACTTTATCAATCATCACTTTTATATGATTAATTGATTCGCTGTCACCAATCATTTCGTAGTTTTTGCTGACTTTTTTCTTTAGAATTTTATTTTCAACAACTAATTGTTTTTTATCTAAAGCATTACGAACAGTATTTAACAAACGATTCAAATCTGGCGGTTTCGAAATATAATCAAAAGCTCCCAAACGCATCGTTTGAATAGCAGTTTCCATATCGCCGTGACCAGAGATCATTACCATCGGAATTTCTGGCTTTATTTTTTTAGCTTCTTCCAAAACCTCAACACCATCCATTTTTGGCATTTTGATATCACACAAAACCAAATCATAGTCGTTGTTTTTTATTTTTTCAAGTCCCACAACTCCATCTTCAGCTTCATCTACTTGATATGAATCATTTTCTTCTGATAAAATTTTTACCAAAACTCTTCTGATCGCTGCTTCGTCTTCGACAATTAGTATTTTACTCATTCTTTTAAGGTTCAAAGTTGCAAAGGTTCAGAGGTACAAAGTTTAAAATCTTTGTCTACAATTATACCTTTTAACCTGTTATATAATATTTCTTCTGTGCTCTAGTGCAATTCTTAAAGTTGTTTTCCTAAGTTACGAAAAATTCAAATCCAAAAAAACTTTGAACCTTTGTTCCCCTAAACCTTTGCAACTTTAAAGAACTAGTACTTCAGCCACTTATACAATTCTTTCCAAGTCGGTTTTTTGCCATACATTAAAATACCTACTCGGTAAATTTTAGCAGCAAACCAAACCACAAGGAAAAATGTAGCAAACAATAATGATACCGAAATTGCAATTTGCCACCACGGCACGCCAAACGGAATGCGCATTAACATTACAATTGGTGAAGTTAACGGAATCATTGAAAAGATAACCGCAACACTTCCGTGAGGATCATTGACTACTGTAAAAAATCCTATGTAAACGCTCAAAATCAGAGGCATTAAAATTGGAAGCAGAAATTGCTGAGAATCGGTCTGATTGTCAACTGCGGCTCCAATTGCTGCGTAAAACGAACTGTACAGAAAATATCCTCCAATAAAATAAATTACAAATCCGATTAAAATACTTGCAATTGGCAAATTCCATAATTCGGCAATGTACATTTGTGCAGATCCCGAAAACTCATGTTGTGCGGTTTGCATCATTTCTGGAGAAATTCTCGCAGCTGGCCCTACATTTACTCCAAAAAATGCCGAGGCTGTAAACATTAATCCTAAACCAATTATGGCCCAAATTATAAATTGCAGAATACCTGCTAATGAAGTTCCGACAATTTTTCCAATCATCAATTGAAATGGTTTTACTGACGAAATAATGATTTCAATAATTCGGTTTGTTTTTTCTTCGATTACGCTTCGCATTACCATATTTCCGTAAATGATAATAAACATCATGATCAAGTAACCGAATGCACCGCCAATTCCGATTTT
>NZ_DHEI01000080.1:95390-96946 GCF_002399805.1 Flavobacterium sp. UBA4854 | reverse complement strand
GATCCAGCCTCAGTAGTCCATGTAGGAGCAGTAATGTCTTGAACAATTATAGTTTGACTGACAGGAAGTGACACATTATCGCAAGCATCTTTTGCGGTCCAAGTTCTTGTTTTAGTATATGATCCAGCACAATTTCCCTCTGTAATTGTATCTACATAAGTTAATGAAGAAACTGTTCCACTGTCATCAGTTGCTGTGGCTTGTGTGAAAACTGGTTCTGCTGGGCAATTTATGGTTGTTGTTTCTGGTAATGGATTTATAATTGGTTTAATAGAGTCTCCATCCAAAATCGTAAATGATTCTGAAATCTGGCATCCATTTGCATCAGTTATAAGAACTGTATAATTTCCTGCAGGAAGATTGTTGGCTGTAGCTCCTGTTTGAACAGGATTTGAATTCCAAGAATATAAATATGCAGGAGTTCCTCCAGAAACTGTTACAGTTGCAGAACCATTGCTGCCTCCACCGCAAGTTACATCAGTTTGAGATTTTGTAGCAGATAATCCTTGTTGAGGTTGAGATATTGTTACAGAACAAGTAGTAGTATAATTTAACTTGTCTGTTACAGTTACATTATGAACGCCAGCACTTAAAGCAATTGCTTGTGCAGTAGTTTCACCATTATCCCAAAGATAAGTATATTCACCATTACCTCCAACAGCTGTAATAGTAGCTTTTCCAGTATTTTCTCCAAAACATTTTACAGCGCTATCTTGAGAAATACTGCAAGAAAACACATCTGGTTGAGTTATAGTGACAGTACAAGTTGTTGTGCATCCTTTTGAATCGGTTACAGTAACAGAATGAAGGCCTGCACTTAATCCAACTGCTTTTTGAGTAGTTTCACTATTATCCCATAAATAAGTGTAGCCTACATTACCACCAATTGGAGTTACAGTAGCTTCTCCATCGCTTAAACCATTTGAAGTGACAGCTTTATTTTGAATAATAGAACAGCTTAAAGCTATAGCTGGTTGTGATATGGTTACTGAATTGGATTGAGAAGAGCAAGAATCAGTAATTGTTAAAGTGTATGTTCCTGAAGGAAGGTCTGAAACAGTTGCTGTTGTTCCAACTTCGATTCCTCCGCTATTTTTCCAAGAGTAATTTACCGTTCCAATCGCGTTTGTCACAGTTCCAGCCGTTACAGTTCCAGTGTTTGCTCCAAAACAGAAAACATCAGTTTTGGAAGATGCGTCTAAAGCTAAGGCCGCCGCAGGCTGTCCGATTGTAACAGAATTAGATTGTGAAGAACAGCTATCGGTAACAGTCACCGTATAAGTTCCCGCGGGAAGGTTTGAAACAGTTGCTGTTGTTCCAACTTCAATTCCTCCGCTATTTTTCCAAGAGTAGTTTACCGTTCCAATCGCGTTTGTCACAGTTCCAGCCGTTACAGTTCCAGTGCTTGCTCCAAAACAGAAAACATCAGTTTTAGAGGACGCGCCTAAAGCTAACGCCGCCGCAGGCTGTCCGATTGTAACAGAATTGGATTGTGAAGAACAGGTATCTGTAACAGTTAAAGTATAAGTTCCCGCCGGAAGATTTGAAACAGTTGC
>NZ_DHEI01000080.1:94552-95223 GCF_002399805.1 Flavobacterium sp. UBA4854 | reverse complement strand
ATCGCGTTTGTCACAGTTCCAGCCGTTACAGAACCAGTGCTTTTTCCAAAACAAGAGGCATCAGTTTTAGAGGACGCGCCTAAAGCTAACGCCGCCGCAGGCTGTCCGATTGTAACAGAATTAGATTGTGAAGAACAGGTATCTGTAACAGTTAAAGTATAAGTTCCCGCGGGAAGATTTAAAACAGTTGCTGATGTTCCAACTTCAATTCCTCCGCTATTTTTCCAAGAATAGTTTACCGTTCCAATCGCGTTTGTCACTGTTCCGGCTGTTAGAGAACCTGTGCTTTTCCCAAAGCAAGAAGCATCAGTTTTAGAAGACGCGCCTAAAGCTAAAGCCGCCGCAGGCTGTCCTATTGTAACAGAATTAGATTGTGAAGAACAGGTGTCTGTAACGGTCACAGTATAAGTTCCCGCAGGAAGATTTGAAACAGTTGCAGTAGTTCCTACCACCGCATTTGCACTATTTTTCCAAGAGTAGGTTACAGTTCCAATTGCGTTTGTCACAGTTCCGGCTGTTACAGAACCAGTGCTTTTTCCAAAACAAGAAGCATCAGTTTTAGAAGACGCGCCTAAAGCTAAAGCTGCCGCAGGCTGTCCTATTGTAACAGAATTGGATTGTGAAGAGCAGGTGTCTGTAACAGTTAGCGTATAAGTTCCCGCCGGAAGGTT
>NZ_DHEI01000080.1:94158-94410 GCF_002399805.1 Flavobacterium sp. UBA4854 | reverse complement strand
CGGAAGGTTTGAAACAGTTGCTGATGTTCCAACTTCAATTCCTCCGCTATTTTTCCAAGAGTAGTTTACCGTTCCAATCGCGTTTGTCACAGTTCCTGCCGTTACGCTTCCCGTGCTTTTTCCAAAGCAGGAAGCATCTGTTTTAGAAGATATGCCTAAAGCTAACGCCGCCGCAGGCTGTCCGATTGTAACAGAATTGGATTGTGAAGAACAGCTATCGGTAACAGTTAAAGTATAAGTTCCCGCCGGAAG
>NZ_DHEI01000080.1:93542-94042 GCF_002399805.1 Flavobacterium sp. UBA4854 | reverse complement strand
GCCGGAAGGTTTGAAACAGTTGCAGTAGTCCCTACCACCGCATTTGCACTGTTTTTCCAAGAGTAGTTTACCGTTCCAATCGCGTTTGTCACGGTTCCAGCCGTTACGCTTCCAGTGCTGGCACCAAAGCAAGAGGCATCGGTTTTAGAAGATCCGCCTAAAGCTAAAGCTGCCGCAGGCTGTCCTATTGTAACAGAATTGGATTGTGAAGAGCAGGTGTCTGTAACAGTTACCGTATAAGTTCCTGCTGGAAGATTTGAAACAGTTGCAGTAGTCCCTACCACCGCATTTGCACTGTTTTTCCAAGAGTAGTTTACCGTTCCAATCGCGTTTGTCACGGTTCCTACCGTTACGCTTCCAGTGCTTGCACCAAAGCAGGAAGCATCTGTTTTAGAAGATGCGCCTAAAGCTAAAGCCGCCGCAGGCTGTCCGATTGTAACAGAATTGGATTGTGAAGAGCAGGTATCGGTAACAGTCACCGTATAAGTTCCTGCTGGAAG
>NZ_DHEI01000080.1:92943-93352 GCF_002399805.1 Flavobacterium sp. UBA4854 | reverse complement strand
CAATCGCGTTTGTCACGGTTCCTGCCGTTACGCTTCCAGTGCTTTTTCCAAAGCAGGAAGCATCAGTTTTAGAAGAAGCTGCCAATGCGAGAGCTGCTAAAGGTTGTGTAATTACAACACCATTAACATTTGCAGAACAGCCATTTGCATCAACAACTTTAATGTCATAAGTTCCTGCTGTTAAATTTTGTAAAGTATTTGGAGTCGTTCCGCCGTTTATATAATAAGTATATGGAGCGGTTCCGTTAGTAGCTTTTATCTGAATAGTACCATCATTGCCTCCAAAACATTTCACATTAGTTTTTGTATCTAATGCAACCGTGTAAAATGGAGGTAAAACAATAGTTGATGTTACAAAATCTCGATTGGCATACCACCAAGTATTTATCGTATTTAAATTACCATATTG
>NZ_DHEI01000080.1:88658-92722 GCF_002399805.1 Flavobacterium sp. UBA4854 | reverse complement strand
GTATAAGTAATGGCGCTGTCATCCCAGTAAAACTTTAAAACGTATCCTGATGGAGCTGCTGGTCTTACAGTTGTGCATGAAAAACCATATTGATTTTCTTCTACATCATATATTGGAAAATGGAATGCAGCCTGCCCAAATGTAACGACAATAGGTATATTCGTTCCTTGTGCAATCGTGTTTCCTAAACCATCTTTTCCATTCCAAGGAACACTTACGGCATAAGGAGGAGCGCCTGATGCAGTAACAGTTTGAGTTGTCAAGACATCTTTGGTACCTGGAGTATAAACCCCGTCTCCGCCATTAAAATCAAGAAGTATTTCAATTGTTCCGCTTTTAAAAACGCTGATATTGATATTGCTTTCACCAATACCACAATTGGTGATTCCGTTAATGACTATGTTGCCGTTGTAAGTTCCGTTTTTCCAGACATTAATGTCAGGATCGTTTAAGAAAACCTCATACTTCGGACTCATTTTTGTGGCATCAGAAGCATTGTAAACGCTTTTTTGATCATTTGCAGCATTTCCTGAATTTCCCGGACCTGTATTGTTAAAAGCAACATTGAAGTACCATGGTCTAAAACCTGCACCATTGAAATTGATTTTATTAACAAAACCATTTTGAGTGGTAGCTCCAGTTGTAGAGCCATTGTCGGGAGCAAAAACATAGAAAGCTCCTGTAAAATCGGTGGTAACATTGTTCATGGCAAAAGCCCAACGTTTTGAATAAAGGCGACCTGGAATTGAATTTTTAGTACTGTTGTTAGCTACAGTTATATCATAATAATTATAATAAAGTTCAGAATAGCTTGAACTGTTGCTTTCAAATTCAATCCAATAATCACCAGCAGGCATACCTGTTGGATCAAATACAATAGGAACATAACCAGCAGTAGTAACTCCATCGACTCCATTCGGACCATTTTGGGCTCTTGAAAGGCGTTGAACTTCAGTACCTGTTATGTTTGCTGTAAGACTGGTCAAATTATAACTAGCAAAAGCAACCGTACCGTCAGGTTTCATAATTCTGAACTTAGAATCTATTTCGTTGCTGTTATCCGGTGCAGTTCTTCTGGCTCTAGTAAAACCTAAGTACACCTTTTCGCTATTTGGATTTTGAATTCTAATGTAAAGCCTTTGTTCATTGGTTGAACCATATCGAGCAAAATTTCCGTATTCATCATTATTTATGCAAAGAGAAGCTCTATGATTAACATCTGGAGTTGTTTGTTTAGAACCTTCGCCAGCATAAATATTGATGCATAAAGTGCTCAACACAAGGCTTAAAAGAATTTGTAAATTGATCTTAAATGTAAAGTTTTTCATATTAAATATTTTTAATATTGCTGTAATTAGAACTACGAGTAAAACGAATGACTACTACATTTGGTAGTTTAAAGCATAAAGTGTTTTAGAAGCTGCGATCTTTTTAAAATCTAAGAAGAAGTCGTTAAACCCAACCCCTTTTGTTTTTTTGGGAGGGACATAGGTGTAAACAATAGTTTGGCTTATGCTTTGAGGACAAGTAGAAGATGTTGCAATGATTTTAGTCCCATTCCATTGATCAAGCTGACTAAGATCTCTTGGATTAAGCTTTATGTAAAATTCTTTGCTTTCTCCTGGAGCAAGAGTAATGGTTTTGTTTTCCAGTCTATTAGTAAATAAAACATTGCTTTTTGAAGAGCTTCCATCTGGATTTTCATTGAAGTCTGAAAAATTATCAGCAGATAATTGATAAGTATCTGTTGCGTTTCCAGTATTTTTAATTTGAAGCACAAAGGAAGTTTCTGCACCCGTAAATTTTTGCTCATTTGATCCATCAATAGTGATTTCCGAACCACACGAACCAGACTGAGCAAATAAAACCGTTGTAATCAAGCAGAGTAGCAGCGTAAAAAAGTTCTTTTGAAAGATATTTTTTCTTTGCGAAAAAATAATCTTACAATTGCTTACAAATTTCACCGCTTTTTCAAGAGTAGATTTAGTTTTCATAACTTAAGATTTTATTTTAAAGTATTTATGAAATTTTAACAGAATCAAAGTTATATTAGAGTTTTTCTAATATTATTTTTTTATCTGTAACTAACCAAAAAACTCGTTGAAGTGTTACTTTTTTAGAAAAAAATGACCCAAAAACACTTTTTTTTAACTCAAAAAAGTAGAATTTTTTCGTACATTTTTTTGCTCTTTTGATGAAAATAGGTTTATTTTTAATGTTGTAAATAATTAATAATCAAGTATTTAGTTAAATTTTTAAAAAAATGTATAATATCGACTAAATACTAATTTCTTAGATGAATTACATAAAAAAATAGAAATTTACGTTTCTATTTTATGTTAATGTTAATGTATTGAGAATAATGCATTCTTGTTAAAATTTAATAAGAATGTTAACAGAAATAAAAAAAAGAAAAGGTTTAAAATATCTTTTGTAAATTAGAACTTAATTAAAAAAAACATCCTGTAAAACAGGTTTTTAAATTATGCAGCTTATGAAAAATCTCATATTAATTCGTCATGCCAAATCTAGCTGGGAAGCACCATTAAAAGATTTTGATCGTCCTTTAATGAAAAGAGGAATTTTAGACGCGCACGACGTTTCATTAAATATTTCAGAGTATCTTCCTAAAACGTATATTATTTGGAGTAGCACTGCTGCGAGGGCTTCAGAAACAGCATTGATTTTTGCTCAAAATATTTCATACCCTATAGAAAGCATTGTTTACAAAGACGAGTTATATACTTTTGACGATAAACAACTCGAAAAAGTTATTAAATCGTGTGATAATAGTTTTGAAAGCGTTATTCTTTTCGGACATAACGAGGCTATTACAAATTTTGTTAATAAATTTGGGGATGTTTTTATAGAAAATGTTCCAACTTCAGGCTTTGTATCATTACAATTTGATGCAGAAAGCTGGGACACTATCCATAAGGGCAAAACACATAAAACTATTTTCCCCAAAGATTTAAAATAATAACAGTGTACGAACAGAAATATATCGATAGAGAAAAAAGCTGGTTAGCGTTTAATGCAAGAGTACTTCAAGAAGCTGCAGATAGTACAGTGCCACTTTTAGACAGACTGCGTTTTGTTGGAATTTTTTCAAACAATTTAGACGAATTTTTTAGAGTTCGATATGCAGCCATTCGGCGATTAAGCCTTTCGGGTATTTCTGGCGAAAAATATTTAGGAGGTATTTCTGCCCACCAATTAATTAAAGATATTACCGAAATTGTAATTCAGCAACAATCTGAAAGTTTGCGTATACTTAGTAATATTGAAGCCGAACTCGAATCTGAGAATATTTTTATTATAAACGAAACGCAGATTACACCAAAACAAGAGTGTTTCTTAAAAGACTTTTATACTCAAAAATTAAGTCCAGAACTGGTAACAATTATCTTAAATGATTTAGCAGTTTTTCCAATTTTAAAAGATACGTTAGGTTATCTGGCAGTTCGTTTAGAATTAGCTAATGATGAGGTTCGTTATGCCTTAATCGAAATTCCAAAAAATATTAACAGATTTGTCGTTCTTCCGTCTGAAGACGAAAAACAATATGTTATTTTAATTGATGATGTCATCCGTTTCAAACTGAAAAACATCTTTAATATATTCGATTATAAGAGTGTTTCTGCTCACATGATTAAAATTACCCGAGACGCACAATTGGACATTGACAGTGATTTGAGCAAAAGTATGCTTGAAAAAATTGCTACATCTGTAAAAGACCGTCGTATAGGAGAACCTGTTCGTTTTATTTATGATAATTTAATTGAAGATGATACGCTGCAATTTTTCTTAGATAAAATGAAAATTGTAGAAACAGATAGTATAATTCCTGGAGGAAGATATCATAATCGCCGCGATTATATGAGTTTTCCAAATTTAGGACGTTACGATTTATTGTATAAGCCAAATGAGCCTATGCCGGTTCCTGGTTTAAGCTTAGAAGGCAGTATTTTAGAAAAAATCAGTAAAAAAGACTATTTAGTTCACGCGCCCTATCAGTCTTTTTCTTATTTAACCAAATTTTTGCGAGAAGCGGCTTTAGATCC
>NZ_DHEI01000080.1:79108-88487 GCF_002399805.1 Flavobacterium sp. UBA4854 | reverse complement strand
AATGCTGCTAAAAATGGTAAAAGAGTAGTGGTACAAATCGAACTTCAGGCCCGTTTTGATGAAGCTTCAAATATTTCGTATGCAGAACAAATGCAAATGGAAGGAATTGAACTTATTTTTGGAATGAAAGGTCTTAAAGTACATAGTAAAATATGTGTAATAGAAAGATTGGAAGAAGGTAAAAATCGTCGTTATGGATTTATTTCTACAGGAAACTTCAACGAGTCGACTGCTAAAATCTATACAGACGTAACGCTTTTAACTTGTCACCAAGGAATTTTAAAAGACACTTCAAAAATATTTGAGTTTTTCGATATCAATTACAGAGTGCATCGATATAAGCATTTAATCGTATCGCCTCATTATACAAGAACCAAATTTATAAAACTGATTGATCGCGAAATTCTTCACGCGCTTGCAGGCAGAAAAACGCACATAAAGTTAAAAATGAATAGTTTATCTGATTTTAAAATGATTGATAAATTATACGAAGCAAGCAATGCAGGAGTAAAAATTCAGCTTCAAGTAAGAGGAATTTGCTCTTTAATTCCTGGAATTCCTGGAATGAGCGAAAATATTGAAGCAATAAGTATCGTAGATAATTACTTAGAACATTCGAGAGTATATATTTTTGGAAATGCCGGTTTAACCGAAGTTTATATTTCATCTGCCGATTTTATGACTAGAAACCTAGATGCAAGGGTAGAAGTAACATGTCCGATTTATGATCTTGAAATTAAAAAAGAACTAATCGATAACTTCAATATTGGCTGGAAAGGAAATGTAAAAGTAAGGTATCATTCTTATAAATTAGATAATAAATATAAGCCAAAAAATCATCATGCCCCATTTAGAGCACAGTTTGAGACCTATAAATATTATCAAAATAAAGTAGCAATACTAGATGAGGTTCCTCAAAAAGTAAATTAATAATAAATACCAATTTTCAAATCATAAAGTGAGCATGATTAACATTAGGAAGTTTGCAGCGATAGACATCGGTTCGAATGCCATGAGGCTTTTGATCGCTAACGTTGTGGAGCAAGAAGGAAAAGAACCGCAGTTTAATAAAAGTTCCCTTGTTCGTGTGCCAATTCGTTTAGGACAAGATGCCTTTACGGTTGGAGAAATTTCACAAGAAAATATAGATCGAATGGTTGATGCCATGAAAGCATTTAATCTTTTGATGAAAGTACATAAAGTGGAGCGTTATATGGCATTTGCAACTTCTGCAATGCGTGAAGCATATAATGCAAAAGAAGTCGTGGCTTTGATTAAGAAAAAAGCAGACATAAAGATTGAAATTATTGACGGTAAAAAAGAAGCGGCAATTATTGCTTCAACAGATTTGCATCATTTAATTAAATCTGACGAAACGTATCTTTTTGTTGATGTTGGAGGTGGAAGTACTGAGTTTACTTTGTTCTCTGACGGAAAAATGATTACTTCAAGATCGTTTAAAGCAGGAACAGTTCGTTTGCTGAATAATATGGTACATGATGTTGTTTGGGATGAAATCGAAAAATGGATTAAAACCAACACGGCAGATTATGATGAAGTAACGTTGATAGGTTCTGGAGGAAACATCAATAAGTTGTTTAAAATGTCTGGCAAACAACAGGAAAAACCACTTTCGTACATTTATGTTAACTCTCAGTATGCTTTCTTAAATTCGTTGACATACGAACAAAGAATTGCTGAATTGGGATTAAACTCTGATCGTGCCGACGTAATTATCCACGCAACTCGTATTTACCTGAATGCAATGAAATGGAGCGGCGCACGCCAGATTTATGTTCCTAAAATCGGACTCTCTGATGGTATTGTAAAAGCAATGTATTACGGTAAAATTTAATATTTATATTTTTTTAAATGAACAAAGGTAGGCTAGAAGCTTTTAGTGATGGTGTTTTGGCAATCATTATAACCATTATGATTTTGGAAATCAAAGCGCCAGAAGGACATCAGTTTGAAGATTTAAAACCGCTTATTCCTAAGTTTTTAAGTTATATTTTAAGTTTTATCTATGTTGGAATATACTGGAATAATCACCATTATTTATTGCACGGATTGTCAAAAGTAAACGGAAAAGTGTTATGGAGTAATTTGCACTTTCTTTTCTGGCTTTCACTAATTCCTGTTTCTACCGCTTGGATGGGAGAACATAATTTCGAGAAAGCAGCAATGTCGCTGTATGGTGCCATTCTATTTTTGTCTGCAATTTCATATGTAATATTACAGTACACGATTATGTGTAGTGAAGGTGATGATTCTGCTTTGAGAAAAGTGCTTAAAAGAGATTTTAAAGGCAAAATTTCTTTAGTTTTATATGTAATTGGAATTGTTGCAGCATTTTATAATCAATGGATTTCTGGCGCTGCATATTTTATTGTGGCAATGTTATGGCTTATTCCAGACAAAAGAATCGAGAGAGTTTTTGCTTCTAACGAATAATTTATGAAATCTGTTTTTCAATCCATTCAGAATTTTTCTGCTGATGAATTAAGTCATTTAGATGATTTAATTACATTTCGAACATTGAAAAAAGGAGAGCTTTTATTGACTGAAAATCAGATTTGCAACGAAATAGTTTTTATAGAAAAAGGAATTCTCCGTTCCTTTTTTGTTAATCATAAAGGTGACGAAATCACCAATTGTTTTGCTTTTGAAAATGAATTCATGGCGTCTTTTGCGAGTTTCATAACAGAAGAAAAAGCAGAAGAAAATATTCAGGCTTTAACCGATACAAAGCTTCAAGTCTTAAATAGAAAAGCTCTTGAAAAACTATATAAATTAGGGTTCAATTGGCAGGAAACAGGACGGAAATTGACCGAAATAGAATTTGTAAATCTCCATAAAAGAATGATTTCCTTTCAAAAGTTGTCAGGCGCAGAACGTTATAGAGAATTGTATCATAATCATCAAAAATACATTCAGTTAATTCCATTGCAATATTTGGCTTCTTACTTAGGAATTACGCCAAGACATTTAAGCCGAATTAGAAAAGCGGTTTTATAGGACATTTGTCTAGTAAAAGAAAATGTACGAATAGTATTTTTGGAAAAACATTTATATGAAAAAAATACTGATTATAAACGGACATCCAAATGCTGAAAGCTTCAATTTCGGAATTGCTGAAGCGTATAAAAATGGAGCGATCACTTCTGGCGCTCAAGTAGAAATTATAACTATTGCCAATTTAAACTTCAATCCCAATCTTCAGTTTGGTTACCAAAAACGAACCGATTTAGAACCTGATTTATTAGAATCGTGGGAGAAAATAAAAAAAGCCGATCATTTGGTTTGGATTCATCCTGTTTGGTGGGGTGGACTTCCAGCGATAACAAAAGGTTTTATTGATCGATTATTTTTACCAGGAATGGCTTTCCAATATCGCGAAAATTCTGTTTGGTGGGATAAATTACTGAAAGGAAAAACGGCTCATATCATTACAACTCTAGATCAGCCAAGTTGGTATTATAGATTGGTTTATGGTAGACCAAGCGTTAACCAGTTAAAGAAATCGACTTTGGAATTTTGTGGAATAAAACCTGTGAAAGTAAGTTATATTGGAATTGTAAAAGGTTCTAATCAAGAGCAAAGAAAAAAATGGCTTGAAAAAGTTTACACCTTCGGGCTCAAGAACAAATAAAATTTTGTTCCAAATTATCAGAATAAATTACCTCCTTAAATTAAAGATTTATATCCAATCCAAATGTAGTACGCAAAAGTTCTATGTTTGGGTTGATTTCTAAGAAACGATTGTATCGATCTTGATCGTTAAGAGCTCTTACTGCTTTAATCTCTTCGTTTACAATTACTTCAATTGTAATATCATGATTATGTAAGTGACCTTTTAAATGTCCTAATAAACCATTCATCTGCCCCTCAAAATCCAATTTAGAACCTTCATTTGGCAGTTCATAAGAAATTGTTGTGCCATTTAGAACAGGATCGCTAATCAATAGAATCGATTCCATAATCTTAAGGCCTTTTTGTCCTAAACGTTCCGCATATTTGTTCCAGTGTAGGCGCATATCGGTTTCGTTAAATTCTTCAGTTAAATAAGCAGTGGTAGGTTTAACATACGTCTTGCCGCTGGCTTCCATTTCTTTTTTCTTGCGGATACTAGCAAGAGAAAAAGCAGAAACCTTAGGAGCACCGTTTGGTTCTGTTGTTGGAGTTTCTGGAGTCTGAACTTTTGGAGTTTCTGCAACTTGTTGTGGTTGAGATACAGAAGTTTGATTTTCTGTTACAGCTGGAGAAGTTTGACTCTCAGTTGCTACAGAACTTTCGATTTTGGCCTTTGGGCTTTGGACTTCAACAATAGAATAGCCTCCGTTTTTAAAGTAAACGGGTGGAATTATGAATTGCTCAACTTTTTTTTTTCTCCATCAAAGTTGATAGAGGCTAATTGCATCAAGCATAATTCAACTAAAAGTCGTTGATTCTGGCTTAATTTGTATTTTAAATCGCAGTCGTTTGCAATGTCAATTCCTTTTAATAAAAACTCCTGCGAACATTTTTGAGATTGAACTGCATACATTTGCTGTGCTTGTTCTCCAACTTCTAATAAAACAATAGTTGAGGGTGTTTTGCTTACTAGCAAATCTCTAAAATGAGAAGCTAAACCAGCAATAAAATGATGTCCGTCAAAACCTTTAGCAAGAATGTCATTGTAAGCTAATAAAAGCTTTGGAATTTCATTTTCTAAAAGTAAATCAGTAATAGAAATATAAGTTTCGTAATCTAAAACGTTTAAGTTTTCAGTTACGGCTTGACGTGTTAAATTTGTTCCGCAGTACGAAACTACACGGTCAAAAATAGACAAAGCATCACGCATCGCACCATCTGCTTTTTGAGCAATAATGTGTAAAGCATCATCTTCAAAAACGATTCCTTGACTTTCAGCAACATCTGCTAAATGTTCTTTAGCATCTTTTACTGTAATTCTTTTGAAATCAAAAATTTGACAGCGAGATAAAATCGTTGGAAGGATTTTATGTTTTTCTGTTGTTGCCAAAATAAAAATAGCATGTTTTGGCGGTTCTTCTAACGTTTTAAGAAAAGCGTTAAAAGCGGCCGAAGACAACATATGAACCTCGTCAATGATATATACTTTGTATTGTCCTGTTTGTGGCGGGATTCTAACCTGATCGATAAGGTTACGAATATCATCTACAGAGTTGTTTGAAGCAGCATCTAGTTCAAAAACGTTAAATGCAAAATCTTCGGTAGGATCGTCATATCCAGGCTGGTTTATTTTTCGAGCCAAAATACGAGCACATGTAGTTTTACCAACTCCACGTGGTCCTGTAAATAAAAGAGCAGAAGCTAAGTGATTGGTTTCAATGGCATTCAACAAAGTGTTGGTAATGGCCTTTTGTCCCACAACATCCTTAAAGGTCTGCGGGCGATATTTACGTGCCGATACTACAAATTGTTCCATGTTCTCTTTTATTGGATAGCAAATATAGGCTGAAAATTACCAAATCACAAATCTGAAAATCATAAAAAAGAAAAGTTTTTTAAAGAGCTATTTTACTTTTTTGGGAGATAATTTTTAAAAGAAACTTTATAAGATTTTATCAGTTTTTAAGGCTCAAATATAATTTTTTCAAATTCATAGTAAAGAGATTTTCTAGATATTTTTTATAGATAATAACAGGAATTATTGATAATGAAGTTGTTGAAATAATAAATAGAAAATTTTGATAAAATATATTGTTTTCAAAGGAAAAATTATTTAAAGTTATAAAGCTGAAAACAAACATCTGGCAAAGGAATATTTCGTAAGAATATTTTCCCAGTAAGATAAAAAAATTACTTATTAAATTATTGGGTTTCAAAAAATAGATTCTTTTTAAAAGTAAGAACACCAAAACGGTATAAAAATATGAAATCCATGTGTGACCTCTCCACCCACTAAAATAAAAGAAAGGTTCAAGATTTATATCTGTATAAGCTACAAAAAGAGAATACGCTGCACCTATTATTGCTAGTGAAACGACTAAAAATGTGATTTTAATATCAAACTTTTTGACAATGCATGCTAAATACAATAAGAAAATGTATCTGTAAAAAGCTAATCTATATAAAACTTCGGGTATATGTAAAAAGCTACTAAGAATTTCAAGAATTAAACATATAATTAGAAATATTATAAAAGAGTAGTGTAATGAAACTCTATCTATAATTTTTATAATTAATGGTAAAAAGAACCAGGCTTGTAGGTAAATCCAAGGGTAATATGAGCCAGGACCGATTCCTCCTGATAATATCATTCCTTTTATTGAAAAATCATTTTTAAGAAAATAATATAATATAACTTGAATAACCAAAACAAAAAAAAATGGCTTAAAAATTCTATCAATGACTTTTGCAAATGAATCCTTCGAATAGTAGTTTTTAAGCAATTTACCACGTTGAAAACTAGAATAAGTAAGATAACCTGTGATAAAGAGAAACAAAGGCACAGCTTGACCGATCCAAAGTGGAGAAACGATATAGTAATTTGGCATACAATGCAACAAAACAACAGATAAAGAAGCAATACCTTTTATATAATCAATGTAAAAATTTCTTTGTGTGTCAGCCATGTTAGGTCTTTTTTCTATATTTGTCAAGTTCTTGCAAACATAGAAAAAAAATGAAAAAAATGCTAAAGTTAATAGTAACATTATTTATTCTAAATTCTTTATTAGCATGCTCTCAAGAGACTATAAAATATACAGAGGCTAATAAAAACTATATTAAATTTTCACATTTAGGAGAAGATGTTGTTAATGATACTATAGATTTGTCGAGTGATGGTTCGACACAGAAAAAGTTATTATTTGATCAAGATTTAGCTATGCAGGACTTATCATTTTCTACTACATTTGAAATTTTAGCAAGTGATTCAATTAGTATTTCAACTGGAATGACAATGGGTTTTATAAAATTAACAAAAAATAAGATCTCATTATATCAAAGTTCTAAGAATTATCAAGGAACAATTTTAAATGAACAATTTGAGTTGCCTGATTTAAAAACAGGAGTTAAATATGAAATAGGTTTTCATAAGACAATTTCAGGAATCGTTTTTTTTCTTAAAAGTAATTTAACTTTATTTGAAAAGAAATACGAAATTGATTCAAATATTTTTCAAAACATTATGACCGGGAAACCTTTTTTTACGCTTGATATAGGAAGTGTAAAGATTTATAAATCAATTTTAAGTTCGGGATACAGTAAAGTTCCCAAAGTTAATGTGCTAGGAGACTCTTTTATTCAAGGTGTTGCGCTTAATCAATTTGGAGTTAGTCTTAGTAAAAGATGGTGTGTAAAATTAGCAAATAACATCGGTATCCAAAATTGTTTTATAGATGGGCAAGGAGGGATTAAAGCCTCAAAAGAATGGGTAGACCGACTAAAATTAGAGTGTTCTTGGTTTAAATCTAAATATGTGATTTTAAGTATTGGAACAAATAATTATGATAATATTTCGCAATACATGTCAAGTATTAAACAAGCTATTGGCTTTTTAAAAAGTAATGGACAGATTCCTATTCTTGTAACTGTTACCCCGAGATCTACTTTTAATTATAGTTCGACAGCTAAAAATATTAATGATTGGATTAAAAGGAGTGGGGAAAGATATGTTGATTTTCATAAGGCAGTTACAGAAGAAAACGATGCTTCCAAATGGAAAGAGGGTTATGTTTTCTCTGATGGTATTCACCCTACTGTTATGGCTTATGACGCGATGTATGAGCAACTAAAAAAAGATTGCCCCTATATATTTTATTGATTAATTGAAATTGGATTGCTAATTGAGTAGCTTTTTTTTTGAGAGTATTTTTAACTATTCAAATTATTATTTACTGCGAAACTTATAAAATTTATTCTAATATCATATAACTCGTTGATATTTAATTTGTTTAATTTTAATGAGTTAATTATTAAATCGTATCATTATGAAAATTAGATCAATTTTATTAGGAATGAGTCTCACTGTTTTTTTGGTGTCTTGTAAACCCAGTGATGCCGATATTGAAAGAGCAATCAGTGAAAAATTAAATGATCCAGATATTCAAGTTGTAGTGCATGAAGGAGTGGCTACAATTACAGGTGTTTGTGATGATGAAATGTTCAAAAAAAATATTGGAAAAAGCGTAAAAGCAACCAAAGGTGTTAAATCTGTAGTTAATACTTGCGAAATAGAACAAGCCAATCAGGAACCTGCTGCAGCTACTGTTGTAATTAATTCAGATACTGATTTAGACAAATCGGTTAGTAAAGTTGTAGACGCTTACGATGGTGTCAGTGCAACTGTTGTTGGCGGTATTGTTACACTTTCGGGTGAAATTAAAAGAGACAAATTGCAGCCTTTAATGCAAAGTATTCAGGAATTGCATCCTAAGAAAGTTGACAATAAATTAATCATTAAATAAGGTTGTTATGAGTTTACAAGATAAATATAAAGAGGTCACAGATTTGGCATCCGAATTAGGAATCGAAAATTTACAAGTAAAAGAGCAGGATAATGTGCTTTATATTGACGGAAAAGCAAAATCTGCAGCAGATAAGGAAAAGCTTTGGAATGCTTATAATACTATTGATCCTGATTTTAGATCGGCCGATTTGGTTATGAATATCGAGGTTGAAGAAGGCGTTTCAAGAGAATATACAGTTGAAGTGGGAGATTCTCTTTCGAAGATTGGAAAAGCATACGGAGTTTCTTGGCAGGATATTTTTGAAGCGAATAAAGATATTATTTCAAATCCGGATTTAATTAAGCCAGGATGGAAATTGAAAATACCGACAATTTAATTTTTTATTGCAAATAAACATAAGCTCTTATTATATGCCATTCCTAGAAAGGTTTAAATTTCGTTTCTAGGAATGACATAGATTATTTAATATTTTTTTTGTTCTCATTTTTTTACTTGATTTTCTAACGTCCTCGAATACTTAAATCAAATAAAAACTTCGCTGTTTCCTGATCTGAATCGGCTGAAAAACCAGCGACATAAACTCCCTTTTTACCCGAAGTCGATTTAATTCCGTATACAACTGCCTCATCCGCTGGGTCTGACTCACCCTCGTATCGATACACATGAACAATTTCAAATTTCTCAGGATTCTTTTTAATCGCGTCTGAATTTCGATTAAAATCGCACGTAAATCCTTTCTCATTCAATTGATCTAAAGCCTTTGAAACAGTTGCGTAATGATACATTCTTTTCATGATAAACTGAATTTAAATTATAGATTTTTAAAGATAACTATTTTAAAATTAAAAAGTTATGATAAAATTCATAAAATCTGAAATTTAAAATCATTATTGTTAGTTCTTAAATCGCTACTTTTGCAGCGCAGACCGCCTTATCGTCGT
>NZ_DHEI01000080.1:72016-78931 GCF_002399805.1 Flavobacterium sp. UBA4854 | reverse complement strand
CTATCGGGATTAGGACAAGTGCAGCAGAAAGTATGTACAGGTAATGCTGTAGTGAAACCAGGTAAACTCTATGCGGTGAAATACCAAGTATATCGGCATTTAAGGGCTTCTCGTTCGTTGCCGAAGGGTAGGTAGATTGAGTCCAGTAGTAATGCTGGATCTAGATAAATGATAAGGTATTGTTTTGTTGTAAAATAAGACAAGAACAGAATCCGGCTTACAGGTCTGCATTTTTTATATATTTGTGAAACTATCTAACTCGTTTTCATGAATACTGCCACTCCAAATCCTTCTTCGCAATCTAAAAAAAGCCTTTTTAAAGCTGTTGTAACCAATCTTACATTTTGGGTTTTAATTGCCATTGTTTCTGGTATCTTGTTAGGGCATTTTTCTCCTGCAAATGGTGTGAAAATGGAATTTCTAGGCAAAAAATTTATTGAGTTAATTTCTCTTTTTATTGGACCAATTATTTTCTTGACCATCGTTTTGGGAATCTCTGGAATGGGAAATCTAAAAAAAGTGGGGCGAATTGGCGTAAAAGCTTTAACTTATTTTGAAGTAGTTTCTACAGTCGCTCTTGCAATTGGAGTTGCTGTTGCTTATATATTTAAACCTGGAAAAATTGATAAATCGGGTTTGACATTTGGGGATGCAAGCCAATATACAAATGGAGCAGCGAAGGATTTTTCTTGGTTGCAATTTTTCTTATCCAATTTTACTTTACAGGTTCTACTAGCCGCTATTATTTGCGGAATTGCTTTAAATTTTTATCAAAAAAGGGAGCAAACCATTTTGGTTTTAGAACGATTCTCAAAAGTGGTTTTCTTTTGCTTAAAATATGTAATGTATCTTGCTCCAATTGGTGCTTTTGGCGGAATGGCTTACACCATTGGTAAATTTGGCTTAGCAACTTTGATTCCGCTTGGAAAGTTGATGCTTTGCGTTTATTTGACAATGGCGCTTTTTGTCTTTTTTGTTCTAGGAAGCATCTTGAGATATTATAAAATAAATATTCTTTCTATTTTAAAATATATTAAAGAAGAACTTTTACTAGTGTTAGGAACTTCATCTTCTGAAGCGGCTTTACCAAGTATTATGGTAAAATTGGAAAGAATGGGCTGCAGTAAATCGGTTGTAGGATTGGTGATTCCGACTGGATATTCTTTTAATCTCGACGGAACTTCGATTTATCTTTCAATGTCGGTACTGTTTATTGCACAATTGTATGATGTTCATTTGAGCTTTTTCGAAATTATGACCGTTATCGGAATTTTGATGATTACTTCGAAAGGCGCGGCAGGCGTAACAGGAAGCGGATTTATTGTTTTAGCATCAACCTTAACAGCTTTGCATAAAATTCCAGTTGAAGGATTAGCATTTTTGCTGGGCGTAGATAAATTTATGAGTGAAGCCAGAGCGATTACCAACTTAATCGGAAACACGGTCGCAACCATAATAATATCTAAAACAGAAAGAGATTTTACAGAATTAAATCTTGATTCTGTTTCGGAATGATTTGCCACAAAGTCGCAGAGTCGCAAAGTTTTAAAAATTAATAAAACTCTTTGCGACTCTACGCCTTTGTGAGATTAAAAAACTTTGTGCCTTAGTGTCTTCGTGGCAAAATAAAAAAAACTAAGATTCGTCTTTCGTTGTTCGCACCAAACTTATGCCCGATGTAAAAAATACGATTCCGAGTATGCCATAAATAATAAGCGATTTTATATCTCTAGTTTCTCCAGAAGTGCCGGCAAAAATAACCGCAGTATAAATAAGTCCTATAATTCCGAGGATTGTAAGCAATCCGCCGAAAAATCTTTTTAGGTTCATGATTGTTAGATTTAAAAGTTCTTTAACAAAGTTAAATTTCAATAAGTTAATTGTTGTTATACAATTGTTTATGGAAAATTACATGATTTGCAGTGTTATAAAATCTTATTTTTATCTGTAAGAAAATAATTTTTCTTTTAGTAGGATAATATGCTTTTAATACTATTTTTGCTGCAACCAATTAATAACTAACCATGACAAAAAACTACTTGTTTTTATTTTTTTCCGTTCTTTTAATTAATGTTGCAAATGCCCAAGAAGAGGCACCAGTTTCTGTAACTAAAAATCAATTTAAGATTAATCTTTTATTGTCTCCAGGATTTGTTTACGAACATGCATTTTCTCCAAAGAACACGCTTTATTCAGAAGCAAGTTTACTTGTTGGTTATAGAAGCAATAGTGTATACGATGAGTCCACTTGGTATTTTATTCCAAGAATTACAGAACAATTTAGACATTACTATAATTTAGAGAAAAGAGCACAAAAAGGAAAAAGAACAGCAAATAATTCTGGAAACTTTTTCGCATTACATACAAACTATGATTTTCAATCTATTTCGACAAATAAATGGTTTAACGAATATATCCCTTCTTTTTCTGCTGGACCAGTTTGGGGACTCCAACGTACTTACAAAGGGAAATTTAATATGGATTTTAATATAGGTGGCGGAATACTTGTAGATAAATGTAAAACTGAATTTACTCCGATTGCTAATTTCAGTTTAGGCTGGGTTATTGGAAAATAAATCTTAATTCAAAATAGAAAAACCTTGATCTCTCAAGGTTTTTCTATTTTGAATTCTAAGCCAATATTTCGAACACTTTCAATCTTAATTTTTGGATCTGAATTGAAATATTTTCTCAATCTACTGATAAAAACATCCATACTTCTTCCTGAGAAATAATCGTCTTTTTTCCAAACCGACATTAAAATTTGATCTCTTTTTAGTAACTGATTATGATTGAGATATAAATATTCAATAAGGGAAGCTTCCATTTCTGTTAGCTGCTGAACATGATTTTTATTGTTAAGCGTTAAACGTTCATTGTCAAAAATATAAGAACCAATTTCAATTATATTATTTCCGTCTAGGCTTCTTTTTTGCTCGATTCTCTTTAGAATATTCTGTAAACGAAGAACCAGTTCGTCAACTTCGAAAGGTTTTGCGATGTAGTCGTCTGCACCAAGTTTTAAACCAATGATTTTATCTTCTTTTAGCTTTCTCGCCGTTAAAAAAATAAATGGAATTTCAGGATTGATAGTAATTATCTTTTCAGCCAATGAAAATCCGTCCATTTTGGGCATCATTACATCAAAAATACAAATGTCAAAAGGCTGATTTTTAAAAAAATCTAGAGCTATTTCGCCGTTTTCTGCCCAAATTACTTCAAACTGATGCAGTTCTAAATATTGTTTTAAAATCGCCGCAAAGTCAAAATCGTCTTCGGCTAAGAGTAATCTTTTCAAAATAAGGGAATTAAACTTTTAATAAAATAGTAAACTGAGTTCCTTTGCCTAAATCGCTAATAACGTTTACAGAACCTTGATGTGCTTTTACAATTTGATCAACATAATACAATCCTAAACCTAAGCCTTTTGTATTGTGAAGGTTTCCTTGCTCTACACGATAAAATTTCTCAAAAAGAAACGCTTGTTTGTTTTTGGCAATGCCAATTCCGTCATCTTCAAAACTAATTGAGAATTGTTTTTCGACAATTTTTGTTTTCACTGTAATCGTGTTAGAACCATATTTTACAGCATTTTCTAGAACATTTAAAAAAGCAGTTGTCAAATGAAATTTATCCAAAACCAAGATAGTTTTCTCTGTTTGAAAATCGGTTCTAAGAATGATTTTTGGAAAAGTAATTTTAAAGTCATTTACAATAGAAAGCAGAAAATCTTCAGCGTCTATTTTTTCTTTCTGTAATTCAATTTCGTTTTCAGCCAACGAATTTGCCATAACCTGATCAATCAAATTCTGAAGGCGATTGTTTTGGCGCGAAATGGTATTTACAATCGAATTGAAATTTTCATCGTTGTCACGAATGTTTTTTTGAGCTAAAATTTTTGTCGAAATTCCTAAAGTTGCCAATGGAGTTTTTAGCTCGTGCGTAATATTATTGATGAAATCAGTTTTAACGTCGCTTACTTTTTTCTGTTTAATTAAAGCTCTAATCGCAATTACAAACAAACCAATTAATGTTGCAATCGAGAACAAAGAAAGAATCAGGATAAACGTCATTCGTCTTAAAATAATCATTTCCCAATCAATTACAGAAACATACATCGAATCTTCTGTCAACAATTTATATTCCTCATTTTCAAAAGTGCCATTTGTTGTTCCAACATAACTTCTTACTAAAAAAGCATGATTTAATGAAGCCAGATTTCCATACAATTTATTTTGTATAAAAGGCTTTTCAGAAAAAATAGTATCAGTTTCTTGTTCGTTTTTGTAAAGAATAAATTTGTTTAGAACAATGGCAAAATCAATTTTAAAATCGGGTAAATCTTTCTCAAGTTTTCGCTTGATTTTTTGAGTGATTATGTTTTGAAATGGAGTATTCAAAACGCCATTTTTAATATCTAGTCTGCTTTTTTTTCCTTTCATGTATTTTTCTGAAAGGCTTTTGTAAAGCATCTCTTGTCTAGAAACCAAAGCCGAATCTATGTCGCTGTAATTATTGGTAATTGCGCCAATTTCGTTTTTAATCTGCGTATGAAACTGAGCTACTTTATACTCGTAAGCGGTCTTTACCAAATAGAATTGAACTGTCATAAGCACAAATAGTGCTACGACAGAAAACCCGATTAGTAAATTGATTCTTTGCTTCATATTGGTTTGAAATGATGTCTCAAAAATACAGTTTTTAAGAAACAAATAGCAGATTAACCTTGCATTAACCTACGATTAACTTTCAGAACTATGTTTTCAAAGCATTTTTGCAGCAACGCTAACCAATTTAAATTTTAAAATGAATTTATATCTGCCATTAAAACTACTTATTAGCATTTTACTTTTTTGCCTTTCATTTTTTGCGAATGCTCAAACTCAGAATGAAACAACTAAAGATTCGATTTCAAATCAATTGAATGAAGTTGTAATCAGTCGGGAGAAAAAAACGATTACTAATTTAAACGGAAATATAAAAGTTGATGTTGCTAATTCAGTTTACAGTACCATTCCAAATCCAATCGATCTGCTATCAAAACTACCATCGGTTCAAATAAGCAGCGATCGCGAAAACATTTCGATTGTCGGAAAAGGAAATCCGCTGATTTATATTGACGGTCAAAAAGGAACTATAAACGATTTAAATGCTTTATCTGTTGCCGATATTAAAACAATAGAAATCATTAAAAATCCGTCTTCTAAATACGAGGCAGAAGGTCGTGCGGTAATTTTGATTACTAGAAAATGGAGTAAAAAGGACAGTTTTAAAACTGAAATTTCTGAAGTAGCTTCATTTAAAAGAAACTACAATAATTATTTAGGTTTTAATTCTAGTTTTAAAAAAGATAAATTAGAATGGAAAGCTAATTTTAATTACAATCGACGAAATCCGTGGGAAAATCATAGTTTGGAATATGAGATGCCAAAGGCTTCAATAATTTCCAATTATGATGTGACGGCAAATTCTAATGTAAAGGAATATGTTTTTGGAGGAAGTGTGTTTTATAAAATAAACGAAGACGATTATTTGTCTGTTAATATAAACGGTAAAATGCGAAACGATACTTTCGATATTAATACGTTTACTTTTAATCAAAACCAGAATCAGATAAACAACATTCTTACGTTTAGCGAAAATTCGAGTTCAAAGAATTTTATCAATTCGTTCATCAATTATTCAAAGAAAATAAAAGCTATTGACACCAAGATGTTTGTTGGTTTTCAAGGCTCCAATTACAATCAGCATTTATTAAGTTTAGTGCAAAATAATTTTAATGACACTGCTTTTGAATTTTCGCAAAATCGCGATCAGAAATTTAATGTTGATGTTCTTTCTGGAAGAATCGATTTGGAGAAAAAATTTAAAAACGACTTGAATTGGGAGTATGGCGCACTTTATTTGGCTGCCAAATCCAAATCAGATTATGATGTTTTCGACTATGAAAATAATCAAAGTACAACTTTTGAGTATTATTTTAAAGAAGCAAATTCTGCAGCGTATTCTCAGCTTTCAGGAAAGATTAAAAAAGTCAATTTTTCAGTAGGACTAAGAGTTGAAAATACCAATGTAACCGGAAAGTATAGTAATGAAAGTAGTAATTTGGTAGATAGGAATTACACTAATCTTTTTCCGAAAGCGCAATTTTCATTTTCGCTAGACAGTGTAAAAAGTATAAATGTGGATTATTCTAAAAGTATTTCCAGACCTAATTATTCTTCATTAAGTATGATTGCAGCCTACATAAATCCATATTTTATTTATGGAAACAATATCAATTTAGGGCCAACATTTATGGATGTGCTTTCAGCTACTTTTCAATATCAGGACAAATCTGTAAAGCTGACTTTTTATGAGAATAAAAATCCTATTTACCAAGATTTTGTATTTGATAAAGAGACAAATGTGATGACTTTTACATCAAAAAACTTTAAAAAAGAATCGGGTTATAATATTGAGTTTACATTGCCTTTTAAATATAAATTTTGGGAAAACACCAATTCTTTAATTTTTGCAACCAATAAAATTGAAGATGATTTGGCTTTGTTCAATTCTTCCAAGACGTATTTGTATTATTATTCCAATAATACTTTTAACCTCCCAAAAGATTTCACATTTGTTCTTTCTTTTTGGGGATCTACCAAACAAAAAGAAGGCGTTTTTGAGCGTGGCGCGATGCTGATTTTTGATCTTTCTTTGGCAAAGAAACTTGGCAAAAACTGGAATTGTGTTTTGAGTTATAATGATCTGTTTAAAAATATGATTTATACCGAAAAATTTACGATCAACGCTATTAGTTCAAAAGTGCGATATTTGGGTGATGCAAACGAAATTTCTATTGCTGTTCGATATTCTTTCGGGAAAGTAAAAGATTCTGAATTTAAGCAAAAGAGCGTAAATGAAAGCGAAAAT
>NZ_DHEI01000080.1:70316-71859 GCF_002399805.1 Flavobacterium sp. UBA4854 | reverse complement strand
AAAGATTGCTATCCTTCGTCTTCTTCGGTTTCTTTTTTAGTAATATCATCATGAGGCAATTCTTCATCATCATCGGTTGAATTTAGTTCGAAGAAACTAAAAAAAGAACCGCCGTAACTTTTCTGAAAAGAAAAATTACTCATGTGATCCAATTTGGTGTATTTTGAATGCTCGATAATCATCATTCCATCATCTTCCAATAAATCTCTTTCGAAAACGGTTAGAACAATTTTTTCAAAAGTAGCCTGATCCAATCCGTAAGGCGGATCTGCAAAGATGATATCGTAAGTTGTTTTAGAATTTTCTAAAAATTTAAAAACATCGCTTTTTGTTGCAGCAATATCAAAATCATATTCCGAAGAAACTTGTTTGATAAATTTAACGCATCCAAAATCGCCATCTACAGACGTAATTGGTGCGCTTCCGCGTGAAGCAAATTCATAACTGATGTTTCCTGTTCCCGAAAAAAGATCTAAAACCTTTAAGCTGTCAAAATTAAAATGGTTATTCAAAACATTAAACAATGCTTCTTTACTCATGTCAGTCGTTGGCCTTACAGGTAGATTTTTTGGCGGAAAAATTCGGCGTCCTTTGTATTTTCCTGAAATGATTCTCATGATTGAAATAAGATATAATGTTTTTGATTTTGAGCGGTTGTAAAACTATTTCTTTCTTTTAGTTTTGAAACGTCTATAAAAGAAATATGGCGCACATATTTGTAAGCTATAGCATAAAACGGATCGTTTTCTGTAATAGTTCCTAAAAGTTCTAATTTGAAACTTTCGGGATTCATACTCATTTGCTCAGCCGTAAATAAAATATAGTAGATAAAATCTTCTGGAGTATTGTATTCGAATGAATTAAAAAGCAAAAGTTTTTGATTTTGCACTACGATTATTTCGAAATTTCCTGGATTAAAATTGACGATCATTTTCTTATCGTCGTTGTTTCGAGAGCCGTCCAAGATTTTTTCGACCAAAATACTATTGGCATGTTTATAATCAAAAGAACCTACGTTGTCAATTAGAAAATTGTTTATGTTCACAAACGGAATATAAACCGAATTCATTTGATAATTTGGGATTTGATCAAAAGTAAAATGGTCTGTTTCAAATACTTTCGAAGTGTATTGCAAGTAACTTCCTAAATAATTTTCATCAAACAAAGCAGTCGGAACAAAAGTAGAAAGGTTATTGTTGTGAATAACCATTACTTCATCGTAATTGTTTTTTAATTCAGGATTATTTCTGAAAGCTTCATTGAATAAATCTTCAATTCGAGATGTTTTGTTAGCAGTATCAAACTTTATTTCTTTAAAAGAAGTAATGATATTATTTAAAGTATCAAAACAGCAATATGAAAATCCAGTCAGAGAAACCTGAATAGAAAGTTTCCTGTAATTTTTTGAAGTAATGTTAGTATTTTGTAATGACATAGTTGATTTACAATTCGTTACCTGTTTTAAATCAAGAAAGAATTTAAGCGACCACAAACTTACAAATTAAAAAGGAACAATTATAATTGCAATTTCAAAAAACAATTT
>NZ_DHEI01000080.1:67654-70068 GCF_002399805.1 Flavobacterium sp. UBA4854 | reverse complement strand
TTCAATATCACTTTATGAATTCTGCACAGTTTTACGGTACTTTACAAAAACGATTTCCTTTTGCTCCAACTTACAAACAGGATATTTTTTTTCAGAAAATTGCAATCTTCCTAACCGAACCTCAAAACGACACGATTTTCGTTTTAAAAGGATATGCGGGAACAGGAAAAACTACCGTTATTTCTACCATCGTTAATAATCTTGGCGATATCAACAAAAAATATGTTTTGTTGGCGCCAACAGGACGAGCGGCAAAAGTAATTGCCAATTATTCAAATAATCCAGCATTTACAATTCATAAAAAAATCTATTTCCCGAAGAAATCATCTGGCGGTGGCGTGGCTTTTACCAAACAAGTCAATAAACATAAAAACACCATTTTTATCGTCGATGAGGCTTCGATGATTTCAGATAGCACATTAGACAGTGGATCGCTTTTAGACGATTTGATCAATTATGTTTATTCTGGAAACAATTGCAAAATGATTCTTTTGGGAGATACGGCACAGTTGCCTCCTGTAAATTTAGATATAAGTCCCGCGCTTGACATTCAGACTTTGGGAATTCATTATGATAAAGAAATTGAACATATCGAGTTGGACGAAGTAATGCGTCAGGAAGAAAGTTCAGGAATTTTATACAATGCTACTGAATTGCGTGAATTGTTGAAAGAAAGTTTTATAACAGAATTTAAATTCAACGTCAAGAAGTTTAAAGATATCGTTCGACTTACTGATGGTTACGACATTCAAGACGCGATTAATACAGCATACAGTAATTATAGTATTGAAGATACTGCTTTTATTGTCCGTTCTAATAAACGTGCAAATCAATATAATGAGCAAATTAGAAGTCGAATTTTATTTAAAGAAAGCGAACTTTCGGTTGGTGACTTTTTAATGGTTGTAAAAAACAATTATTTCTGGCTGAAAGAAACCGATGAAGCTGGATTTATTGCCAACGGAGATATTATTGAAGTTTTAGAACTTTTCGGAATCAGAGAATTATACGGGTTTAAGTTTGCGAAAGTAAAAATCAGAATGGTCGATTATCCAGAACAAAAACCTTTTGAAACGGTTTTAATTCTAGATACTTTAGCTAGCGAATCGCCTTCTTTAACTTATGAAGAATCAAATCGTTTGTACGAAGAAGTAATGAAAGATTATGAAGATGAGCCGACTAAATACAAAAGATTTCAGAAGGTAAAAGAAAACGAATATTTTAACGGATTACAAGTTAAATTCTCTTATGCCATAACGTGTCATAAATCGCAAGGTGGGCAGTGGAATACTGTTTTTATTGAACAGCCATTTCTTCCAAACGGCATTGATACTGATTATATTAGATGGCTTTATACCGCTATGACACGTGCTAAAAATAAGCTATATTTGATAGGCTTTAAAGACGAGAGTTTTGAAGAGTAAATTTTAGACACAGATTAAAAGGATTTTCACAGATTTTATTCATTTTAAATTGATTAATCAGTTTGGGTTGCAATATCTTCAAGAGAAGTTTAAACGAGCCTAAAAAATCTTTTTAATTCTTTTAATCTGTGGCAAAAAAAACTTTTATAAAATGACAATACTAAACGACTTACATTCGATTTCATCAACGTTTTCGAATACCGATAAAATGCCAGTTCTATTTTTAGGCCACGGTAGCCCGATGAATGCTATTGAAGAAAATCAGTTTGTGACGGGTTTTCGTAATTTGGCAAAAACACTTCCGCAACCCAATGCTATTTTATGCGTTTCGGCGCATTGGTTTACAAAGGGAACAAAAGTGACTTCTATGGAAATGCCAAGAACTATTCATGATTTTGGAGGTTTTCCGCAGGCGCTTTTTGATGTACAATATCCCGCAAAAGGAAGTCCAGAATTAGCTGTTGAAACGCAAAAGATGCTAAATCCAGTCACGGTTGAATTAGACGAACATTGGGGGTTGGATCATGGAGCTTGGAGTGTTATCAAGCATTTATACCCAAATGCAGATGTTCCAGTAATTCAGTTGAGCATTGATTATACAAAATCGGGGCAATACCATTTTGAATTGGCTCAAAAACTGCAGGCGCTTCGCTACAAAGGTGTTTTAATTATCGGAAGCGGTAATATTGTCCACAATCTTAGAATGGTCGATTTCAGAAATTTTGATAAAGACAATTATGGTTACGATTGGGCAATTGAAGCTCGCGAAATTGTAAATAATTATTTGTTAGATGGAAATTTTCAGCCTTTAATAGATTTTGAAAAATTAAATAAGGCCGTTCAATTAGCAGTTCCAACTCCAGAGCATTATCTCCCGTTATTGTATACTTTGGGCTTAAAGGACAAAAAAGATGAATTAGATCTGTTTAATGACAAATTATTAGCAGGTTCTTTGAGTATGACATCTGTAAAGATTGTTTAATTTACTTT
>NZ_DHEI01000080.1:58150-67389 GCF_002399805.1 Flavobacterium sp. UBA4854 | reverse complement strand
CCCAATTTGTAAAATTCATCCATTATTCTTTTGTTTTCAGAATAAATAGATAAGTCAGCTTGTTTTGCCACGAATCCAAAATCTAATAGATTATTATTGAGAATACTTTCGGCATATTTATTTCTGTTTTCTGTCGAAATAGTATTCGATTCTTTTCCGTCAGAAAGGAGATTCAAGTCGAAGAAATTTCCGGTAAAATCTCCAAAATAAATCGTATTTCCAGCAATTGCAGGAGAAGAGTAAACATATCCGTTACCTTTAAAACGGTATTTTTCTTTTCCCGTTTTTGCATCTAAAGCCAATAAAGCATAAGTATCTGAGGTTCCCACATAAACAGTATTATTTTTAATAACGGCAGAACTTAAGATCCATGAATTTTCAGCATTATACTTCCAAATTACTTTTCCTGTAGCAGCATTAAGTGCAAAGAAATAAGGATCTCTAGCGCCAAAATAGACTATGCCATCAGAAACAGCTGCTGAAGCTTGAATTCCTGTAAAACCAGTCTTAATTTCGGTAGAAAACTTCCATTTTTCTTTTCCTGTTTTTGCGTCTAAAGCATAAAAAATACCATCCCAACCGCCAAAATAAACGGTACTTTTATCTAGAACAGGAGTGCTATGTATTGCGGCCTTTGTCTGGAAATTCCATTTTAAACTTCCGTTTTTAGCGTCAACGGCATATATATTTCCATCACTACTTCCGAAAATTGCTAACGCCGATTTATTGTCTAGGTAGATAACAGGTGTCGAAAGATAAAAATCCCATAAATCAGCCATAAGTAAATCGCTTGGTTTCATTCCCCACATTCCGATTTCACTGTACCAATGTTCGCCATTGGTTTTAAAACGCCAGATTTCTTTTCCTGTTTTGGCATTTACAGCATAATAATGTCCATCAAAACTTCCAAAATAGACAATGTCATTGTAAAGGCTTGCTGAGCTATGAACAGCGCCATTGGTTTTAAATTTCCATTTTAGAGTTCCAGATTTTTCATCTGTAGCATAAAAATAACCATCTTCGCTACCAATATAAACTGTTTCGTTTTGTACAATTGGAGAAGAAAATATTTTTCCTTCAGTCTTGAATTTCCATTTTAAATCTTGAATAGGTTGATATCCCTTTCCAGGAAAAATACGATTTGAGAATGGATTTAAAATGTCCGATTTGTTCTGAGAAAAAGTATTAGAAGTAAAAATTAAAAAGGAATAGAGCAGGAGTAAGGTAAAGTTTTTCTTCATGTTTTTTCTTATAAAAGTAAAAATATTATAAGATATTAAAATGCAATGCGTTAAGAAATATGTTATAAATATATTTTAGAAAGCTCTTGATGTATAGTATATTTGTTATTATATGGAAATAGTAAACGAAAACGTCAAAGTTTATCAGTCATCAAAAAAAGATCAATTTATATTTTTTGCAATTGTTGCATTGCTAATAATTTTATTTTCTGCATTTAGCGGTTCGATAATAGGAGTGGTCTTTTGGTTTGTATTTTTTTTGCTTTGTGGTACATTAGCATTTGTTGCCTCAGTAAATCTGAAATTTACAATAGATTCTGAAAAAGAAGTAATTACTGTTGAAAAAATAAATTTTCTAGGAAATGTAGTAGAAATAAAAGAATATCCATTGAATCGGTATTATTTTGAAAGAAGATTTGTAAAGATGTATAAAAATCGAAAAAAAGATTGTTTTTCGTTTAGTGACAGCAGTTATGAAGGTGGAGAATTGTATTATAATAAAGAATTTTATACAGATGATTATATTATAGAAGGACTTCCGAAAAAGATGGTGCAAGTAATGGAAAACGATATTCAAAAAATGCAAGATAAAAAAGGCCAAGTTTTATCTATAAATTCAAAATTGATAAATAATTAAAAAATGAAAATAATAGCTGTAATTCCGGCACGATATGCTTCAACTCGTTTTCCTGCTAAGTTAATGCAGGATTTGGGAGGTAAAACAGTAATCCTGAGAACTTATGAAGCAGCAGTTTCGACAAATTTGTTTAATGATGTTTTTGTCGTAACCGATTCTGATTTGATTTTTGACGAAATTGTTTCTAATGGCGGAAAAGCCATTATGAGTATTAAAGAACATGAATCTGGAAGTGATCGAATTGCAGAAGCCGTTGCGAATTTGGATGTTGATATTGTAGTGAATGTGCAAGGTGACGAGCCTTTTACAGAAGCGGGACCATTAGAACAGGTTTTATCGGTTTTTAAAAATGATGCAGACAAAAAGATTGATTTGGCTTCGCTAATGCGTGAAATATCAGATGAAGAGGAAATCAATAATCCGAATAATGTAAAAGTGGTGGTAGATCAATCACAATTCGCGTTGTATTTTTCGCGTTCTGTAATTCCGTATCCAAGGGAGAAAAATGTTGGAGTGAGATACTTTCAGCACATCGGAATTTATGCTTTTAGAAAACAAGCTTTATTAGACTTTTACAGCCTCCCAATGAAATCTTTAGAAGCTTCTGAGAAGTTGGAGCAGTTAAGGTATTTAGAGTTCGGAAAACGCATTAAAATGGTTGAAACAACGCATGTTGGAATTGGGATTGATACAGCAGAAGATTTGGAGAGAGCGAGAGTTATGTTGAAGGATCTTTAATTAATTTGAATAACATTATCTACAATCTTGTCATTTCGACGAAGGAGAAATCTCCGTAAGTGGCTCGACAAAGATTGATTTGCATTGCGGAGTTTCTTGCGGAGATTTCTCCTTCGTCGAAATGACAAAACTGTTTGGTCACTTTGGGTAAAAAAAACAAAAAAACGCTCCAAAATCTTGGAGCGTTTTTAGTATCTAAAATTCTTAATTACTGGTATAAAGCAGGGAATTTAGAAGGATTTACTTCATGCATCATATCATAGATTTTCTCGTAAATATCTTCAGCAGAAGGTTTAGAGAAATAATCTCCATCAGTTCCGTACGCAGCTCTGTGTGCTTTTGCTGCCAAAGTCTGTGGTTTACTGTCTAAGTGTTTATATGCATCTTGTTCTTCTAAAATCTGCTGTAAAATAAATGCTGAAGCTCCACCAGGAACATCTTCGTCAATTACTAACAGACGATTTGTTTTGGCGATACTTTTTACAATGTCCTTACTAACATCAAATGGAAGTAAAGATTGAATATCAATAACTTCACATTCAATTCCTTTTTCTGCTAATTCATTAGCAGCTTGCATAACCAATCTTAAAGTAGAACCGTAAGAAACCAAAGTAATATCAGAACCGTCTCTTAAAGTTTCTACAACACCAATTGGTGTTTTGAATTCACCAAAGTTTAGCGGTGTTTTTTCTTTTAAGCGGTATCCATTTAAACATTCAATAACCAAAGCAGGTTCATCACATTCTAACAAAGTGTTATAAAAACCAGCTGCTTGTGTCATGTCTCTTGGAACCAAAACGTGAATTCCGCGAATTGCATTGATGATCATTCCCATTGGAGAACCAGAATGCCAGATTCCTTCCAAACGGTGACCACGAGTTCTAATGATTAATGGTGCCTTTTGTTTTCCAACCGTTCTATATTGTAAAGTAGCTAAATCGTCACTCATGATCTGAATAGCATACAGTAAATAATCTAAATACTGAATTTCAGCAATTGGGCGTAAACCTCTTAAAGCCATTCCGATTCCTTGACCAATAATAGTCGCTTCACGAATTCCGACATCGGCAACACGAAGTTCTCCGTATTTTTCCTGCATGCCTTCTAAACCTTGATTTACGTCTCCAATGTTTCCAACATCTTCACCAAAAATTAAAGTTTCAGGATATTTCGCAAATAAAGCATCAAAGTTATCACGCAAAATCATTCTTCCATCTAAATCTGGTTTTGCATTTTCTGCATATTTAGGAAGAATTTTTTCTACTGAAAATATATTTTGAGCAGATTCAGAATGCTGATTGCTGCTGAATTTCTGTTGAGTTTCGTTTAGGAAATTTGTAATCCAATTAGATAAAAGAACCTTACTGTTTGGAACCTCAATAAAACGAAGAATCTTTCTAGCATAAACTAGTAATTCCTTTTTTAAAGGTGCTTTAATCGCGGCTAATTCAGAAATTAATTTTTTGATTCTTTCTTTATGGTTGATGCTTGCTTCGGCAATTTGCTCCAATAAAGCTAAAAGATTTTTTTGCTCTTCGATAATTGGATTAATAAAAGCATTCCAAGCTTCTTTTTTAGCTTCTAAAACTTCTTTCTTTAATTGAAAATCAAGTTCGGCCAATTCTTCTGGAGAAGCAATATTAATAGCAATCATCCATAAACGCATTTGACGGATACAGTCAAAATCTCTTTCCCAAGCCAATCTTTCTGCACTTTTGTAACGTTCATGAGAACCAGAAGTAGAGTGGCCTTGAGGCTGTGTTAATTCGTTTACATGAATTAAAACAGGAATATGTTCTTCACGTGCAATTGCTCCAGCTCTTTCATATGTCGAAACTAGTTCGGCATAATCCCAACCTTTTACTCTAAAGATTTCATAACCTTTAGAATCTTCATCGCGTTGATATCCTTTTAAAATTTCAGAAATATTTTCTTTTGTAGTCTGATGTTTAGCATGAACAGAAATTCCGTATTCATCATCCCAAACACTCATAACCATCGGAACCTGTAAAACTCCCGCAGCGTTTATCGTTTCAAAAAATAAACCTTCAGAAGTGCTTGCGTTACCAATTGTTCCCCAAGCTACTTCATTTCCATTAACAGAAAATTTATCTTTAATTGTGATTCCGTCAACTTCTCTGTATATTTTGGATGCTTGAGCTAAACCTAATAATCTAGGCATTTGCCCTGCTGTTGGCGATATGTCTGAACTCGAATTTTTTTGTTTAGTTAAGTCTTTCCAAGAACCGTCTTCGTTTAAACTATGCGTTACAAAGTGTCCGCCCATTTGTCTTCCCGCAGACATCGGATCAAAAGCTAAATCGGTATGACCGTATAGACCGGCAAAAAATTGTTTTGCATTTAGTTCACCGATAGCCATCATAAAAGTTTGGTCGCGGTAGTATCCAGAACGGAAATCTCCGTTTTTAAAAGCTTTTGCCATTGCTAGCTGCGGAACTTCTTTTCCGTCGCCAAAAATTCCAAATTTAGCCTTTCCTGTTAATACTTCTTTTCGACCTAAAAGACTACATTCGCGGCTTGTTACAGCAATTGTATAGTCATTCAATACCTCAGTTTTGAAATCTTCAAATGTCAGTGTAGTATTGGTTTTTTCTTTTATCATAATCTTGTAGGGTCATGTTATTTATGTCGCGAAATTACTTAAAAACAATCAATAATCATAATTCTTTAAACTAAATATAATTTAATTATTTGTATTCAAATTCAAAAAACTACGTATTTTATTTATGTGATTTTTATGTAAAATTTAATTTTATTGATAATTTCGCAAGTTTTTGTTTAAAATTCATTTGATTAAAACCATTTTCGAGTGAAAAGAGTAACTAATGTTTTTGGTGAGAAAGTGATTATAAATCGTATTTTTTCATTGTATTTAGGTTGTGATATTTCCCATCCATTATTGGAGTAAACTGGAAAATAGAGTTCAAAATAGTCTGGAACCAAGTTTAAACGTACTCCCGAATCGTAAGCAAAGAACTCGCTTTGATGCTTGTTTTTCAAGAAACCAATGTCTCCATACAGCTCTACCCAGTTCCATATGGCATAACTGGCATTTAAAGTCGTTATCCATTGATTGGCGTATGCCGGTTCTAATTGCGATTTGAAACCACCTTCGGCAATAACATACTGCTGGCTAAAAAATCCTGTGCTTTCAGATCTACCAAACAAATTATAGTCAAATAAATAATCAGTTGGACGGTCTAATCCAAAACTAAAATAATCCGAATTTGTTGTGTTGTACAAGAAGGTTCCGGCATACAATCTTAAATTTAACTTTTTATTGTTTTCAAATAACCTTCTATATTCCACCTCTCCAGACATTTTTCCGAATCCGCTAGAAAGCTGCAAATCGGTCATAAAGCTAAAATGATTAATTAATTCTGTTTTAGTATTTCCATAACGGGCATTAAAAATAGAATAATTGGGTTGCGAGTTATCTGTTATATAAGCACTCTCTTCACGATTTACAATAACCTGACGTGCTAGAATGTACTGTTTTCGATTATCTCTAAAATCTTTTTCACGAATGCGAAACTGCACCATTGGATTTAACTTCAAATAAGTGGCATCTGGCGCGTAGTGATAATAATTTTGACTGATAGAATAACGAACATTATATAAAGTGCTATTTCTATAATTCTGATTCCATGAAAAAGCCGATGAACCAGAAATCGTACCTGCTTTAATTGAGTAAGCTGGGTTAATATCAAAATTAAAAGGTTTGTCTAAAATGGTCTTGTTATGAAAACGTACTCCAGGCGTTATACCGTCATAATAGTTGTAATTTAATGTTGGTATATATAAAATCTGATTGTAATCTGGGTCTTCTAAATCTTTTGAAAAATTAAATTTTAAAGGACGATTCAGCGAAACATGTTTTAAAGATCTCCAGTTGTTTCTTTGGTTGTATTCTGGAACTTCATTGTTATAATTAATTACAATTTTGTCTGCATTTTTTCGACTAAGTTCATAAACAGAATCTTTTGTTTTAGGCTCAATCCACTCTTTAAAAACAACTTCTTTCTTTTTAATTCCGTAAATCGGAATAGGAGCATAGATTCCAGTTTTGTTTTTAATAGAAAACTTTATGCTGTCTGCTGTTCTCGAAACGTGAGAAAATTTATAATCGATAATATCTCTTGAATCGATAATGGTTTTAAAGAACCAATCGATGTTTTTTGAGCTTTTTTGAGTTAAAATTTTTTCAAAATCATAACGATTAGATTGACCAAATTGATTCAAGTTATAAAATTCTTTGATGCTTTTTGGAACAATATCGTGATTAAGATAATCGTCTAGATAACTCAAACTTAAACCAGCGCGGTATTTACTGGCAATTTGTTCGTTAAATTTGATAAGCGTGTTTTTCGGATCTCCCAAAGGTTGATCCAAATTTTTACGAGCCATTAGCATATAGTAATAGCTGTATTGCTCATTAAAAGTTAGATTTGTAATATTATAACTTTTAAAGAGTTTCATGTCAGACAGTTTTCCCAGCATTTTTTCATCACGATGATGTTCTTCCATATAATTCATCATGGTATAAATCTGGATGGCGTCATAAACCCAATTGTCCTTTCTTGGGTCTAAACGAAGACTATTCTTGAGATAATTATTTAAAAAAGTCTTTAAAAACTGAATTTCAAATATAAAATCGTCCTCAAACGGACTAATAAATGAAGGCAACTGATTTAATCCGTAAAACGGATTTCTGTCATAATCGATCTGAGAAACCGTTATTTTTTCATTCGGATATTTGCCAATAACTTTTTCAGCGTAAGAAACCACTCGGTTGATTATAATAGCTCTCTGAAATTCATCTATTTTTTTGTTTTTTAGATTAGTTTCTACAAGTATAGAGCCATTATCATACGTTCTAAAGCTATTTTGTTTTTCGATATAAAGGCTAAAATCGGTTCTGTTTCTTCCCGAAAAAGAATAAATGCTATAGGTTTGATTGGTCGTGTCTTTTGAAATGGAATTTAAATCAGTAGTAATAGAATACTGGTTCGGAATTTTAATTTCGACCTCATAATCGCTCACTGCATTCGCGATATCATCTAGATTAAAATTGTTGTATTTTACAAAAAGACCATTTTCAAAGCGAGCAGGGCTTAAGAACCAGTTTCTTAGTGCCATTCCGCCATTTTGATCAAAACCAAGACGAGTGAATTTATCGTTTGGTATTTTTACAATGTAATTAAGGTGCAGATCAATTTTTTCGTTCGGAAAAAGTTTACGATCCAATTTGACAACAATATAATCAGGATTCTGAGCACTTCTTTCCCATTCTAGAGCCGAAAAATTAGTTTCGGTTAAATTGATTATTGTTGTTTTTCCTCTATCGACAGCTTTAGCTAAATGGAAACCTTTGTAAAATTCATCAGAAAAACGTTTTGCCAAAGGCGTGTTTTTGTCGGCGAAAGCATTGTTCCAATCATTTAGAACAATCGTAGTTAGCGTATCATTTGTTGTATTATGATATGTAATATCTTGCTTAACGTTCAGTGTTTTAAGCTCAAGATTCACTGCCACTTCCATCTTAGAGAGATGTTGCGCAGTTAGTTTTATCGAAAATGATAAAGCTAAAAAGAGGCAAATAATTTTATAAAGTGCTTTCAAATAATGGCTTAAAAATTATCAGATATACTTACGTTACGGACATATTGAAGTTACGGATTTTTGTAAAAATAGTATAAAAAAAGCTGTTTAAAAAAACAGCTTTCAATTTTTGCGTATTTGCAGTATATTTTAACCTTATAAGTGATATAAGTTCATTTAAAAAGATTGCTTTAAACGCTACGCTTATATCACTTATATGGTTCGAAAATTAGAAATTCGGACTTAAATCGTACTTTTTGTAGAATTTATCCAAAGCTTCAACAACTTCGTCTTCTGTGTCTACAATTTTAAATAAATTTAAATCTTCTGGACTTACTGTATGCATTTTTTCAACCAAAACGGTTTTAACCCATTCAATCAATCCTGACCAGAATTCAACTCCAACCAAAATAATCGGGAACTTTCCAATTTTTTTGGTTTGAATTAAAGTGATGGCTTCAAACATTTCGTCTAAAGTTCCAAAACCTCCTGGCATAACCACAAAACCTTGCGAATATTTTACGAACATTACTTTTCTCACAAAGAAATAGTCGAAATTCAAGTTTTTATCATGATCAATATACGGGTTGAAATGCTGCTCAAATGGAAGCTCAATATTTAAACCTACCGAAGTTCCACCACCTAAATGTGCACCTTTATTTCCAGCTTCCATAATTCCGGGACCACCTCCTGTAATCACACCGTAACCTGCTTTACTGATTTTATAAGCAATTTTTTCTGCCAATTGATAGTATTTATCCTCTGGTTTTGTTCTTGCCGATCCAAAAATAGAAACACAAGGACCAATACGTCCCATTGCTTCGTAACCATTTACAAACTCAGACATAATCTTAAAAATTGCCCAGCTGTCATTGGTTTTAATTTCATTCCACGTTCTTTGTTTCAAACGATCCTGAATTACTTTATCTTCATCATTATCAAAATCTTCTAATCTCATTTTAGGTATTTTAATTTATTATTATGTTTTTATGTAAACGGAA
>NZ_DHEI01000080.1:33297-57979 GCF_002399805.1 Flavobacterium sp. UBA4854 | reverse complement strand
TACGGCTAAAAAGCCTTGTTTTTTTAAATCGGGAGATGCCGCTCCCATCAGGGCTAGGGCAGTTGGTTTCAGATAAACATTCAGTTTAATTGAAATATTTTTTCTTTAAAAAGCTTGAATTTTTCAAAAAAAGCGGACACTAAATTAACGCTTTTTTCTAGAATTGTTATAAAAAACAGGAATTATAATCAAAAAGTAATGTTATGATAATAATCAATTTTAGTTTTTTGATTCATTATCAGGTATATATTGTTTGTTGAAGTTGAAGTTTTTTTTGATCTTAATCTTTGTCAAAGTTTTAAATCAAGGTTGTAATGAGTTTTAGCTTCGTGCAAAATTACCGCAATCATTGTCATTTCGACGAAGGAGAAATCTCCACAAGTAACTCCGCAATGAAAGTCCAATCTTTGTCGAGCTTCTTGTGGAGATTTCTCCTTCGTCGAAATGACAAAAGTGCGCAATCCAATTTTATAATTAATTTTTTATCAAAGCCTTCTGTATATTTTTCAAACTCTGATAAGAATTGTTTTTATGCTAGTTCTTTTTTCAAAAACTTAGCCGTATAACTCTTTTTATTCTGAGCCACTTCTTCTGGTGTTCCCTTGGCAACCAATTGTCCGCCGCCTTTTCCACCTTCTGGACCGATATCGATAATATAATCGGCAAGTTTTATAACATCCATATTATGCTCGATGACAAGAATTGTATTTCCTTTATCAACCAGTTTATTGATTACTTCCATCAAGACACGAATGTCTTCAAAGTGCAAACCTGTAGTTGGTTCGTCTAGAATATAAAATGTATTTCCAGTATCTTTTTTAGATAATTCTCCCGCCAATTTAATACGCTGCGCTTCACCGCCAGAAAGCGTTGTGCTTTGCTGACCAAGGGTAATATAACCTAAACCAACATCTTGAATGGTTTTGATTTTTCTATAAATCTTCGGAATATTTTCAAAAAACGGAACCGCTTCATCAACCGTCATATCCAAAACATCAGAAATTGATTTTCCTTTATATCTAATTTCTAAAGTTTCTCTGTTGAAACGTTTTCCTTGACATGTTTCGCATTCTACGTAAACATCTGGTAAGAAGTTCATTTCTATTGTTCTTACACCAGAACCTTCACAGGTTTCGCAACGTCCGCCTTTTACGTTAAAACTAAAACGGCCCGCTTTGTAACCTCGAATCATACTTTCAGAAGTCATTGTAAACAGATTTCTAATTTCTGTAAAAACCTCCGTATAAGTTGCCGGATTTGAACGTGGCGTTCTTCCGATCGGACTTTGGTCAATATCAATTACTTTATCGATATGTTCTAAACCTTCAATCTTTTTGTAAGGTTGCGGTTTTTTTACGCCATTAAAATAATATGCATTTAAGATCGGATAAAGCGTTTCATTAATCAAAGTCGATTTTCCGCTTCCAGAAACTCCTGTAACGCAAGTCATCTTACCTAACGGAATTTCAATTGAAACGTTTTTAAGATTGTTTCCTGTTGCTCCGGTCAATCTCAAGAATTTGCCATTTCCTTTTCTTCTTTTCTTCGGAATATCAAATTTCATTTTACCATTCAAATATTGAGCGGTAATAGTGTCTGAAGCTAAAGTTTCTTTTGGAGTTCCTATGCTGATGATTTCTCCGCCATATTTACCCGCTTTTGGGCCAATATCAATTACATAATCAGCCGTTTCGATCATGTCTTTGTCGTGTTCAACCACAATAACCGAGTTTCCGATATCTCGTAATTGTTCCAAAGAGTGAATCAATTTTTCGTTATCTCTTTGGTGTAAACCAATACTTGGTTCATCCAAAATATAAAGTACTCCAACCAATTGAGAACCAATTTGAGTTGCCAGACGAATACGCTGTGCTTCACCTCCAGAAAGGGATTTTGAACTTCGGCTTAAAGCCAAATAATTCAAACCAACATTCATCAAAAAGTTCAAACGGTCTTTGATTTCTTTTACAACTTCAGATGCAATTAAAAGCTGTTTGTCTGTCAAATGGCTATTTAAATCTTGAAACCAAGCTGTTAAATCTGAAATATCCATATCACACAATTCGGTGATATTTTTTTCATTTACTCTAAAAAATAATGCTTCTTTTTTAAGACGTGAGCCATCGCAAACAGGACAATTAATTTCGTCCATAAAATCTTTTGCCCAACGTTTTATGCTTGTTGTGGCACTTTCATCATATTGATTTTTGATGAAATTAGAAATTCCCTCAAAATCGATTTTATATTCTCTTGTAACACCAAGATCTTTAGAATTGATAGAAAATTTATCTTTTCCGCCATACAAAATCATTTGCATTGCTTCTTCGGGAATTTTCTCGATTGGATCGGTTATTTTAAATCCGAACTTTTCTCCAATAGTTTCCAATTGTTTGAAAATCCAAGACGATTTGTATTCGCCAAGCGGAGCAAAACCACCAGCTTTTATAGATAATTTCGGATTTGGAATAATCTTCTTAACATTAATTTCGTGTACAGTTCCCAATCCGTTGCAATGCGGACAAGCACCTTTTGGAGAGTTAAACGAAAATAAATTCGGTTCTGGATTTTGATATGAAATTCCTGTTGTTGGACACATTAAATTTCTACTGAAATAACGAACCTCATTAGAATCCTGATCTAAAATCATCAAGACATCTTCACCGTGATGCATTGCAGTATTGATGCTTTCAGATAATCTTTTCTGAGTATCAGGATTATCCTCAATCACCATTCTGTCTACAACAATCTCTATATCGTGTGTTTTGTAACGATCCAGTTTCATTCCTGCAACCAAATCTTGAACGTCTCCGTTTACACGAACTTTTAAGAATCCTTGTTTGGTAATTTGTTGGAATAATTCGGCATAATGCCCTTTTCTAGCTTTAATTACTGGCGCTAGAATATTAATGCGTTTTCCGTTGTAATCCTGAATAATCAGATCTTTGATCTGTTCATCAGAATACGAAACCATTTTTTCGCCTGTGTTATAACTATAGGCATCTGCGCCACGTGCGTACAAAAGCCTTAGGAAATCGTAAATTTCAGTAATGGTTCCAACTGTAGAACGCGGACTTTTACTGGTTGTTTTTTGTTCAATTGCAATAACTGGAGAAAGTCCGTCAATTTTGTCAACGTCTGGACGCTCTAAACCGCCAAGGAATTGCCTTGCGTAGGCCGAAAAAGTTTCAACATAACGACGTTGTCCTTCGGCATAAATCGTATCAAATGCCAAAGAAGATTTTCCCGAACCTGATAAACCAGTAATTACAACCAGTTTTTCACGCGGAATAGATATATCGATATTTTTTAGATTATGAACTCTTGCACCAAGAACTTCAATAGTATTGTCTTTATCTAACATAATTTTGAGCAAAAGCGCAAAGTTACCACTTTGATTTGTTCTTTTTGTGCTCGATAGCAAAACTTTATGTTACAATTAGTAACAAAAAACGCTAGTTTGAACTAGCGTTTTTAATATTCAGTTAAGTTAAAATGTTATTTTATGACGATCTAAAACTATTTTTCAATCATCATAATTCTCTTTTTGTTGCTTTTCATTGATACTAAATGAGCTTGATTTATCATCACGTATTTTACCCTCATAATAATTGTAACCTTTTATAAATTTGGCAATATAGATAAATTTCTTCTTATCAAATTTTGTTGTACTTGTTATTCCGCTATCTAATTCTTCATCTGTCAGTATATGAGGAGTTTTCACTTGTACTTCTACTTCGTAAAGATCTTTTAGATAAGAATTCCAATTATCATCTCCAGTGCCTCTGTAAAGTATTATCTCATCTCTCAAAAATGGAAGCTCATAATTAGCATTTTTAGCATTATGATAAGCATTCATATAGATGGTATTACCATTGTGATAATGAAAGTCAACATCTCCTCCAATACTATCCATTTTCTTTTCAGCGAGAGCAATAATGGCTTTTAGATCAGCAATTTTTTTTATTGTTTCTGTATTTTTTTCAAATGTCCTCTCTTTGCCAGTAGTTGCTCGGATAATTATTATAGTATCTATTTTTTCGTTATTTTGTATATTATAGCTTTTTAATGTTGCTAATAATTTCTTTTTGACACCATCATTAGATAAGCTGTCAGCAACATTTTTTTTTGATTCTTTAGTGCTGTATTTAGTCATCAAAGCTAACCATATGCCTTTATCATGTGACGACATATTATTAAGTTTATTTACTAATATTATAGATTCTTCGCGTTTTTTGTAATCTGGTAGCGATTCAAACCATTTTACATAGTTTTTAACTTTGACTTCGAGAGATGGTGTTTGTTTTTTTGTTTGACTGTGTGTTGATAATGCAAGCAGAAATATAAGTGCTAATACTATTTTTTTTGTCATTTTTTTCTAATTATTGGTTTATATCTAAACTTTTTATTGAGAATCCTGAGCTGATTTGTTTGGAAAAGAGATTAAGAAGATATTTAATTTTGAATATGGGCTTTTTATTTTTTATCCATTATATCATCTGCAACTTTAATAAAAGATCCTGCTTGAGGAGCAATTGCTTTAATCGCATTATTAACTAGTCTGTTAATTGCTTCCTCATTAAGTTTAAATTCGTTAAATTCATATTTTTCAACAAAAGAATATACTGGGTCAAAAACTGGAATTCCTTTTACAAATAACTGGCGTTGGAAACCAACATTTACATATTTATTTTTTTTGCCAAAAATTATATACTCTCTATCGGCTTCATAAGTTTCTTTGTAAGGAATGACGTTGACAAAATAGTCTTTCTCAAATTCTGCAGCAGCATCTTTTTTTCCTTTCTCATAAGATTCTCTTTCGATAGTAATGCATTTATTTTTTAATTCAAGAATCTGCTCATTTAATAGAATAACTTTTTCTTCAAGTTTTTTATTTACTTCAAAATCAATGTTAGATTTTAAGTTGAATAATTCTATCGATAACTTTTCTTTGTCATGAGTTAATTTGGTTTGAATGTTTTTAAAGAATATTATCCAAACTAATGTTGTTAAGATTAAAGTGCTTACAATTGATATTATTATAATTTCCATGGTTATCTAGTTTTTTTTGGATTATTAAAGCGCCGGAGCATGTTTTCCTTTTCCAGATCCATCTGGATGTCTGCTACATGAACTAGCTGTTAGGCTTGAAATGCTTGAAGTTGAAGTACCGCAGTATTTGCAGCTATATTTTGTTTTTTCTGAACCTTCATAAAGTTTATGTTTTCCTTTTCCAGAACCAAGAGGATGACGCGAGCAAGAACTTGCAGTTAAACTTGAAATGCTTGATGTTTTAGTACCACAGTATTCACAATAAAAATTTGGCATATTTTAAAATTAAAGGGTTAAAACGCAAAAATAGAAGAACATTTAAGCGTAATTTTTTTTCTTCTTTAATGGGCTTTTTATTGTATGAAAGCACCTTTCTGGCATAAAAACAAAAAAGCACTTGCCAAATAACAAGTGCTTTTTTAATTTTAAGAGTGAAATATTAAACCCAAAACATAATGGTTACTGTTGTACCGTTATGTTCGCTAAAATTAATTTCTATTGAATTCTCTTTTGAATCTTGTAAAAGCGACAAACGCTCTTTGGTAAGTTGAATTCCTTTAGATTCATGAAGTTTATTTTTTTTGGCAGCATTTATCCCCATTCCGTTGTCTATGATTTTACATTCTAAAATAGTTTCAGAAATCATTTTAAATGAGATTGTCAATTTAGGGTTCTGGCTAGATTCGTTAAAGGCATGAACAAAAACATTCTCAACAAATGGCTGTAATAACATTGTTGGAATCTCGGTAAAATGAGTATCTATTTCGTCTGAAATTAGGAGTTCAAAATCAATAGGATTTTCTAAACGTTTATTTTCAATTTTTATATATGCCTTTAAATATTCGATTTCTTCATCGATAGTGATTTTTTGTTTGGATGAGTTTTCAAGGGTTTTCCGAATCAATTTTGAAAATTCACTTATATAAATCATCGATTCTTCCATTTCCCTATGCGCAATATAAGACTGAATGGTATTCATTGCATTAAATGTAAAATGCGGATTCATCTGGCTTAACAAAGCTTCTAATTTTGTCTCTGCAATACGACGCTGGACAATGATTTTTTCGTTTGATTTCTTTTTAATTCTTAGAAAAACCAATACGATTATAATAAGTAAAATGGTTGCAACCAAAGAAATAAACCACCAGCTTAACCAAAATGGTGGCTGGATATAAAGCTGTAAAATGGTAAAAACTTTTGATTTTCCTGCGTTCATATCAAAAACTTCAATCATTACATTGTAGTTTCCAGTAGGTAAATAAGGAAGAAACAAATTGGTCTTTTCGCTATATGGACTCCAACGATTGTTACTATTTAAACGATATCTGAATTTCAGTTTGTTTGGAAATGAATGTCCTTTAGGAATAAAATCTATGGAAAAAGAATTGTGCTTATAGTCAGAAATCAGTTGTTTTGAATTGTATCTAAACCATTTGTATTCTGATGATTTTAAAGGAACATTATTGATGGCAATCTTACTAATTCCGATCTCAGAAACAGTCAATTGTGTTGCCGTCAAACGATTTAAATCTATAGTGTAATAGCCTTTTTTGGTTCCGAGCCATAAACTGTTTGCAAAAATTTGTGAGGTTGTAATTTTAGAATCTTGAAGACCTTGCTCTTTATCAATAAGTCTTATAACACCGTTTTTATAAATGTTTATGCCTTTTTCTGTTCCAATTAAGATATAGTCTTTGTAGGCTTCAAGAAATAGAATGGTGTTTCCGATAATTTCTTTTTTCGAAATAGTATTCAGTATTTTAAACGATTTTGAATCCTCAATTACAAAAACATCTCCAAATTCAGCCGCTAAAATAAGTTGGCCTTTATTGTTTTTTGTAATGTGTTTGAACTTTTTTTCTTTCCAGATCCCATCAGTTAAATACGATTTGAATTGATCTTTTTCATGTACAAACAAACCATTAAAAACAGATATAAGATAAGTCTTCTCCTTATTGTTTAAAATTTTTACAATATCTAAAGGTGTGTGTTTGTCAAATTCCGAAAAATGTTTGGCTTTTAAATTTGGCAAATCATCATATACGCGTACGCCTCCGTAAGGAATTGTTTCTATAAATTTATGATCATTTGTAAAACCAATTTTATAAGTATGAATCGGACTGTAGCTTATTATTTTGCCTTCAAAATTAAGTTCAAAAATCCCAATATTACTTGTAACCCATAAAGAATTCTGATGTTTTAAAAGTTCATAAAACTCAATTTTGTTTTCAGGAATATTATAATCCAATTCATAATATCCATCGGCATGTGTGGGAAGTTTTAATTTTGTTTTTTTTATGAAATCAGTTTCATATTTTTTGAAATCGGATAATGATATGTTTTTTAAAGCATTATTTTCATTGTTTAAAAATGTAATTCCATTTTGATGCAATATTATTTTTTGAGTTTTAATTGCTTCAAAATCAATAATGGTTTTATCATTGAAATTATAGTAATTGATTATTTGATCTAATTGAACTTCATAAATTCCATTGTCTTTTGAACCTACGTAAAGAATATTTTTTTTGCCATTATATACAACATTCAGCAAATTCTTCGAAGTAATTCCGTATGATTCTGAAATGTCGATCATTTTATCATCAGAAATAGAATAAAGCCCGCCGCTTAAATCAAAAACACCCCAAGCTGCGGCATACAGAGTATTTTGGCTATCTTTTGCAAAGTCCCAAACAATAGAATTTCCAATTGGTTTTAATTTCTTTTTATTTGAAATTAAATCTTCAACTTTAAAGCGATCAATAAAACCTTTATTTCCAGAATAAATAATATAGTCGTAAAAGCCTAAACCGTAAAGAAATTTATGTCTAAAAACTTCCTGAATTATTGGAGTTTTGTTTTCATAAACTATTTTAAATAAGCCTTCATTTATAGTCGAAAAATAAACTTCATTCTCAAAAACAAAAAAATCTGAAACCAAAAAAACACCAAACTGGGGTAAAATGCCTTTTGGAACTAGAACTTTATTAGTTTTAATATCAATTATTGCAGGACCTAATTCTGTACCAACATACATTTTGTTTTTGAATGGTAATAGTTTTCGAACCCTTTCATTTGGCAATTTTTGTTTTTTAGTAAAGACAGTAAACTTTCTGCCGTCAAATTTAGTTACGCCACCGCTGTAGCTTGCAAACCAAATATTTCCGTCAGCATCTTCAGAAATGTCCCAACAGCTATTATGGCCTAATCCGGTGCTTTCATCCAGATTGGTAAACATGCCGTTTTCCATTCTAGAGACACCATTTTCTGTTCCAATCCATAAAACATTTTTAGAATCTAGAAACAAGGCTCGTACAGCATTATTGGGAAGGCCTTCGGTTGTTGTATAATTTTTTGACGGAAAATATTGTCCAAAGAAAAATATTGGAAAGAAAAAAAGAAATGCACAAAATCTAAGCTTATTTTGTGATGGCATCTATAAGCTTGTTTTTTGTGAATTTTTTGTCTGAAACCTGAATTTCATGACCAGAAGTCATTTGTAGTTTAAATTCTTCCGATTTAAATTTTTTGACATATGCAGCATTAATCAAATAACTTCTGTGAACTTTTAAGAAGTTTTTTTCTGATTCTAATAATTCGCAGATTTCTTTGAGGGACTTTGTAGCGCAATATTTATGATCTTTAGTATAAATGTCGGTATAAGGACCTTCTGACTTGCAAAATAAAATTTCGTTAAGTTGAATGACGTCGAAGCCTGTTTTTGATGCAAGGGCAATTCGCTGTTTTCCTGAAGATTGGTTTTCTCTATTTTCCTTTAATAGTTGATATCTATCTAAACTATCTTTTTTTTCTAAAGCTAAATCTAGTTTACTAATGGCAGTTTTAAAATCTGGTATATGAATTGGTTTTATTAAATAGTCTAAAGCACTATTTTTAATGGCTTGCAATGCATGCTCTTTATATGCCGTTGTAAAAATAATTTCAAATGGAATTGTGTCAAAGTAAGAAAGTAAATCAAAGCCGTTTTCACCCGGCATTTGAATGTCAAGAAAAACAAGATCTGGAGATTTTTTTTTAATTGATTCTAAAGCTGAGGGAACAGAACTGCATTGTTCGACTATTTCGATTTTGTCATCATAAATTTGCTTACAGAGTGTCTCTATAAGATTTCTTGCAGACAATTCATCATCAACAATAATAGCTTTAATTTTCATCTTTGGTGTGGCGTTTAAAAATAATTCTACTCTCGGGCTTTTATTTGGTGCAACTCAAATGTCCTGAGAAATATATTATTTGTACTAATATGAATTGAAAAATCAAATATAATATATTCTGTATGAATATATCTATGACCTTTAATGCATCCAAAAGAAAATTATTCAATCGTCATAGAACGAAGTTTTGTTCTATAAGCTTCAAGCGCTATTGATTTAGAGATAAAACCATAATATTTCCCATCTCTTAAAACAGGCAGAAAAGCCGATTTTGAAGTTTCGAACTTCTTCATAACAATTTCCATACTATCTAGAGTTGAAATTGTTGCCAATGGCGCTTTCATAACATCTCTAATATGGGTGTATTTTACACGATAGGCATTGAAGATAATTTCGCGAATGTCATTAAAGTGTACAACTCCAATTAAATCTTTGTCATGGTTGACAACGGCAAAAACAACTTGATTAGAGTGTGAAATCAAATCGACTAATTTGCTTAAGTTTTCATCTGGATGAACGGTAAGATAATCGCACTGAATAATAGTATCAATTTCTAAAGTAGAAAGAATATTAGAATCTTTATTGCTGGTAAAAGCATGTCCTTTTTTGGCTAAACCTTTTACGTCAAGCGAATACTTTTCGTAACGTTTAGAAATGGCAAAACTGATTGAAGAAACAATCATTAGAGGAATCATTAGTCCGTAACCTCCTGTGATTTCTGCAATTAAGAAAATAGCTGTAAGCGGAGCATGAAATAAGCCACTCAAAATTCCAGCCATTCCTACCATTGTAAAGTTGCTGATAGGAAGTTTAGATAAGCCAATCAGTGTAACCAATTTAGAAAAGAAATAGCCTAAATAAGATCCTAAAAATAGAGAAGGGGCAAAGTTTCCACCATTTCCACCGCTACCAATGGTTAATCCAGAAGCAAAAACTTTAACCATTGCTGTTGCTCCAACAAACAAAAGCAGAACCCATTGATTATTTCTAAAATCGGCAAACAAAGTATTATCTAATAAAAGTCCAGGATCTGCATCAGATAATGTTTTAATGCTTTCGTATCCTTCACCAAATAATGTCGGAAAAATAAAAATTAACAACGCCAATAGTGATGAACCGATTAGAGCTTTTTTGTATGGATTAATTTGCTGTTTGGCAAAATAATGTTCTACTTTTTGGAAATTTCTCGAGTAATAAATAGCGACTAATCCTGTAATAACTCCTAAAATAACGTAAAATGGGATATTGTGATAATCGAATGTTTCTTGTTTTTTGAAGCTCAATAAAATGCTTTCATCTAAAACAATCGCAGAAACCAAAGCGCCTGTAGCAGCAGAAATCATAATAGGAGTGAAGGCAGAAATACTAACATCTACCAATAAGACTTCAATCGCAAAAAGTACCCCAGCAATTGGTGCATTAAATGCGGCAGCAATTCCGGCCGCAACGCCACAGCCAATTAATAAAGTTCTGTCTTTGTATTGTAGCTTATAGTTTTGAGCAAAATTAGAACCAAAAGCGGCTCCTGTTATCACAATCGGACTCTCTAAACCAGCAGAACCACCTAAACCAACCGTTAACGAACTGGTAATAATCTGGGCATACATTTGCTTTTTCGGAATAATACTTGCTTTTTTTGCAACGGCATAAAGTATTTGTGAAGTTCCTTTTTGAATAGTTCCGTTAAGGACTTTTTTTACTACAAAAACCGTCAGTAATATACCAATAATAGGCAAAATACTGTTAATGAAACTCAATTTTAGAATTCCGTTAATGTATGTAGCGAAAGAAAAAACACTGTGTGCGAATGTTTTAAGGACAATTACTGCAAATGCACACGATATTCCTGTTAAAACACTAGATAAAAAAAGGAATTGTTTTGGTGTCATTAATGATTGAGCCAAAGCAATTATACTTTCAAGTCGTCTGAAATATTTTTTTATCATTCTGTTTTAAAATTATCGATCTTACAAAATTAGATTATAATCTTGTTTAAAAAAATATAAAATCAAGAAAGAATTAAAAACCAGAGGCTGCATCATCTCCTCTAAAATCTGCTCCACCTTCTAATCTATTGTCAGGTAAAATCAAAATAGCATCAACTTTCCCGATAATTGGAGTTGGTTTTTCGTTTATAATATAATGCTTAGCTTTTAGAGTGTCTATAGTTTTAGTTTCAAAAGTATTTGGTTCAAAAGTAATTAAATCAGGCAACCATTGATGATGAAAACGTGGAGCATTAACTGCTTCTTGCATGCTTAAATTATATTCGTAAACGTTTAAAATAGTCTGTAAAACAGAAGTAATAATTGTCGATCCTCCTGGAGTTCCTACTACCATAAAAAGTTTTCCGTTTTTCTCTACAATTGTTGGCGTCATAGAACTTAACATACGTTTTTGTGGTGCAATGCTGTTAGCTTCATTTCCAACTAAACCAAACATATTTGGAGATCCAGGTTTAGCGCTGAAATCATCCATTTCATTATTCAAAAAGAAACCTAAATCGTCGCAATAGTATTTAGAACCATAACCATCATTTAAAGTTGTTGTAGCGGCAATTGCGTTTCCAAATTGATCTACTATTGAATAATGTGTGGTTTCTGTACTTTCAGCGTAATTAACTTTTCCTTCTTTTATTTCAGTAGATAAAGTCGCCTTTTCTGGATTAAAACTTGCCATTCTTTCGCGCAGATAGTTTTCGTCCAATAATTCTTTCATCGGAATTTTTACAAAATCGGGATCACCCAAAAAGTAGCTTCTGTCTGCATATGCTCTTCTTTCTGCTTCAACAATAACCTGAATTGCAGCTGGCGAATTATGCCCCATTTTGGCTAAATCATAAGGTTCAAGCATTTTTAAAATTTGAGCCAAACAAATTCCACCACTACTTGGCGGAGCCATCGAAGTTATTTTTAAATCCTTGTAAGTAAACTGAAGTGGCTTTCTCCATATAGCTTCATACTTTGCCAAATCAGCCATAGTAATAATACCGCCTTTTTCTTTAAGATAATTGACTAGGATTTTTGCCGTTTCGCCTTTATAAAATTCATTTCTTCCTTTTTTCTGAATCCTTTTTAAAGTCTTTGCTAATGCTGGATATTTTATAGTATCATTTTCTTTGTAAGTTTTTGATGCGGGAGAGTCCTCTCCATTTATTTTTACAATACTTTCATGATAATCTTTTAAACTTTTTTCTTGTTTTTTGGTAACGATAACCCCTCTTTCAGCTAAAGCAATTACAGGTTCTAGGATTTTAGAAATTGGCATGGTGCCATATTTTTTATGAACTGCAAAAACCCCTGCAATAGTTCCAGGTACACCAATTGCAAGTGCAGTTTGCGTGCTTTTTCCTTTTATTACATTTCCTTCACTATCTAAAAACATGTCTTTTGTGGCTGCCAACGGAGCTTTTTCTCGATAATCTAAAGAACCAACTTCGCCATTTGCTTTTCGGTAAACCATAAATCCGCCGCCTCCAATGTTTCCTGCAAAAGGAAAAGCAACTGCAAGAGCTAATTCAGTTCCTACCATGGCATCAAAAGCGTTTCCGCCTCTTTTCATAATGTCAGCGCCAATTTTTGAAGCTTCTCCGCGAGCAGAAACTACCATTGCTTTTGTAACAACCAATCCGGTTGGTTTTGAAACGGCTTCTTGCGCATTGGTACTATTTAGGTATAAAAGCGCTATTAAAAGTGTAATTTTTTTCATGTGTAATAAGGTTAAAATGAGTTAGAGTGTAAGCAGTTTTTGTTTTGCTTGCGCTCTCATTTCTTCAAAAAAAAGAGTGAATTCTTTTTCAAATTCGTCGTAAAATTCAGTGAGCTCTTCAACAGCAAACTGCATTTGAGAAATGTTTTTAGATCTTCTATCCATTTGAGTTAAAATATGCTGAATTCCTTCAGTTGTACGATAACTTACAAGCCAGTTTCTTTCAATCATATAAGGCATTAAACCTTGTGTTCTTTCGGTTAAGATCTCGTAATTATCGTGTAAGGAATGGTAAAATCGCTTTACGAAAAGTTCTAACCTTTCATCCGAATATTTTTCCCAGTTTTTGGCTAGAAAATGATCGTAAACAATATCTACAATTACGCCGGCATAATGATGATATCTGTCATGCAGACGTTTGGTGCTAGTTCTAAAAATATCGTGAGAATCGGTATAAGTGTCTATGAATCGATGCAGTAAAATTCCTTTTTGTACATCTTCAGGAAAATGCTCAAACTGTTTTCCGCGAATTCCGTCAGCCATAAAATTCCCGATTTTAATCAGATCATTTTCTCCAGAAAGGTATATGTGGGCTAAGAAATTCATTTTTTTTATAAGTTTCTAAGAATCGAAGTTTCTAAGATTCTGAGTTATTTTAGTAAATGTATAAAAACTTTTTTAAATCATTTTGTTATAAAAATAACGAGATATAAGTAGTTTCTTATAGGTTAAATTTAAAATCTTAGAAACTTAGCGCCTTAGTAACTCGGTAACTTTTTTATATTTGTAAAAAAATAACCCTAACTCACAAAAATGACTTTAATAAAATCTATTTCTGGAATCCGTGGAACGATCGGAGGAAAAGTGGGAGATAATCTAACTCCTGTTGATGCAGTGAAATTTGCGTCGGCGTACGGAACTTTCTTAAAAAATAATATTGCTAAAGATAAATTGACTGTTGTAATTGGCCGTGATGCTAGAATTTCTGGACCAATGATTCATAATTTAGTAGTGAATACTTTAATTGGTTTAGGGATCGATGTTATCGATCTTGGACTTTCTACAACTCCAACTGTTGAAGTGGCTGTTCCGTTAGAAAAAGCAGATGGCGGAATTATTTTAACAGCATCTCACAATCCAAAACAATGGAATGCTTTAAAATTATTAAATGCAAAAGGAGAATTTTTAAGCGGTGCAGACGGAGCAAAAATTCTTGAAATTGCAGAAGCAGAAGCTTTCGATTTTTCTGATGTTGATAGTTTAGGTGAAGTGATTTCAAATGACGCTTATATGGATATTCATATCGATGAAGTTTTAAACTTGCCATTGGTTGATATAGAGGCGGTTAAAGAAGCTAAATTTAAAGTAGTTGTTGATGGTGTAAATTCATCTGGAGGAATTATTATTCCTAAACTGCTAAAATTAATGGGAGTTGAAGTAGTAGAGCTGTATTGCGAACCAAACGGACATTTTCCTCATAACCCAGAGCCATTAAAAGAACATTTAACTGATATTTCTGAGCTTGTTGTAAAAGAAAAAGCTGATTTTGGTATCGTAGTAGATCCAGATGTTGACCGTTTGGCTTTTATTAGCGAAGATGGAGAAATGTTTGGTGAAGAATATACTTTGGTGGCTTGTGCAGATTACGTTTTGAGTAAAACTCCAGGAAATACCGTTTCTAATATGTCATCTTCTCGTGCTTTAAGAGATGTTACAAAAGCACATGGCGGTAGTTATGAAGCAAGTGCAGTAGGAGAAGTGAACGTGGTGGAATTAATGAAGAAAAACAACGCTATTATTGGTGGTGAAGGAAACGGTGGAATTATCTATCCAGAATTGCACTACGGAAGAGACAGTCTAGTAGGAGTTGCTTTGTTTTTGACGCATTTAGCAAACAAAAAAATGCCAGTTTCTGCTTTGAGAGCTTCTTATCCAGAGTATTACATGAGCAAAAATAAGATTGAATTGACTCCGCAAATTGATGTTGATGCAATTTTAACTCAAATGACAGAGAAATATAAAAACGAAGATATCTCGACAATTGACGGTGTAAAAATTGATTTTGCTACAGAATGGGTTCATTTAAGAAAATCAAATACAGAACCAATTATTCGTATTTATACTGAAGCACCTTCTCAAGATGCGGCAGATAAATTGGCACTTCGAATTATTGATGAAATTAAAGTGATCGCTGGAATCTAAGATTTCAGTTTTTAAATAAACTAAGCCTCTTTGGATCTTTCCAAAGAGGCTTTTTCTATAAAATCATTCCGTTAGGAATAGCTCATCGTTTAAAAAAAATGATGTTGTTTACATTTGTGTCCCATAGCGACACCTGATTTTTTTTAGAATTGAATGCATTTCCGATTAATCAGACGTTCCTACGGAACGTGTAACTATCGTTTAAAATCTAATTCTACCAACAAGACATTCCTAACGGAATGAATTTATTTTAAATATAAAAAGCTTCTTTAGATCTTTCCAAAGAGGCTTTTTATATTTAGATTATTCAATACGGTGTTTCCATCTTTTGTGTGTCCACAAATAAAATTCTGGAGCTTCTAGAATTTGTTTTTCTACTTCCCTTAAATACAATTCTGTGATGTCAAAATTTTCAAATTCTTTCGGATCATCAGCAAGAGAAAGAAAAGTCGCTTCGTAAAATCCTCTTTTTACTTTTTTTACTTTCACCATTATGACAGCTAAATCGTATTTTTTAGCTAGCATTTCTGCTCCTGTATGAACTGGAACTTCAATTCCCATAAATTTCATCGAGTGAAAAATTCGATCCAATTTTGGAGATTGATCGCTTGCTAAGCCATACAAACTTAAAACTCCATCGCGTTGATGTTGTGCCATTGTTGGAATTGCTTTTCTGGTTTCGATCATTTCTGTATTGTATTTAGAACGGATTTTTCGAACCAATTTATCAAAATAAGGATTGGCTAATCTTTTGTAAACGGCAACACCCTGAAATCCAAGTTTTGGATTAATAGTCAAAAGCCATTCGTAACTAGCATAATGCGAAGCTACAAGAATTACGCTTTTTCCTTTTTTAGCATAATCGCGAACCAAATCAATATTGGTTACCTGAAATCTCCTTTCCATTTCTTCAGGAGACATGCTCATGGTTTTAATCATTTCTAAAAACATATCACACATATGTTTGTAGAATTTCTTTTCTATATCTTTTCTTTCAGCATCGCTTAAATGAGGTAAAGTAAGCGCAAGATTTTCGCGAACCACTTTTTTACGATAGCCAATTACTCTGTATACCAGAAGGTAAACAAAATCTGAGAATAGGTAAAATATAGGAAATGGAAGTATGGAGATAAGCCAAAGCAATGGATAGGCTAAAATATAAACAAGAAACTGCATCTAAATTTTTTTTACAAAGATAAATTAAAAATGATTATCGATTGATATTTTGCTTTCTTGCTAACTTATCTTTAAGAATGATTATATTTACAATTCACAATAATTAGTACTTATGAATTTTATTTTAATAGCGATTATCGTTGCGAACGTTGTTATTAGTTACAAAGGTTTTAATGATCTTTATTTTTTTAGAAAATACGAATTTCATGTAGGAAGCATTCGTTCTGGTGAGCAAATCAGAATGTTATCTTCAGGATTTTTGCATGTAGATATGATGCATTTAATTTTTAATATGCTGACTTTGTATTTTTTTGCTCCTGTAGTTTTAAACTGGCTTGGCAATTTTTCTTTTGTCTTGGTGTATTTTGGAAGTTTAATCTTCGGCAGTCTTCTTACCATGTTATTGCATAAAAACGATTATAGTTATCGAGCTGTCGGAGCTTCTGGCGCGGTTACTGGAGTTTTGTATTCAGCAATATTGCTGCAGCCAGATATGATGCTTGGAATATTTTTTGTCATTCCGATGCCAGCTTATATTTTTGGAATTTTGTATTTATTGTACTCCATTTATGGAATGAAAGCCAAAAATGATAATATTGGGCATACAGCACACTTTGGAGGTGCTATAGGCGGATATTTGATAACTTTAATTAAAATGCCATCACTATTTACAGACCACACAATGATGGTTATACTTCTCGCAATTCCAATTTTAATACTTTTTGGAATGGCAAAATTGGGAAAATTGTAATGGTGGCATAACTTTTGGAATGTCTTTTTTAAATATTAAAATTTAACAAAAATGAAAAAACTAGTATTATTTTTAACAATCATGTTTATGACTATGTCTTACGGCCAAGAAATCAAACAAGTACCTCTAATTAATGTTAATGGAGAAGGAAAAGTAAAAGTAGCACCTGATCAAGTTTGTATTTCAGCTTCTGTTGAAACAAAAGGGAATAATGCTAAAGACGTTAAAAAACAAAACGACGAAAAGATGGACGCTGTTTTAAAATTCATCAAAAAAATGAATATTCCAACAGCAGATTTCAAAACAAAACAAGTAGCTCTTAATCCGCAGTACGATTATGAGAAAAAGAAAACTTCTTACAATGCTGTACAAACTGTAGAAATTGTAGTGAAAGATTTAGCTAAATACGACGAGTTAATGGAAGGTTTGGTTCAGCAAGGAATCAATAGAATTGACAGAGTTTCTTTCGAATCATCTAAATTAACACAATATGAGTCTGAAGCTAGAAAATTAGCTATGAAAGATGCTAAAACTAAAGCAGAAGAATATGTGTCTGTTTTAGGGCAAAAAGTGGGTAAAGCTTTTACAATTTCTGATAATTCTCAAGTTTACCGTCCGCAACCAGTGTACGCTGCTATGAGAATGAAAGAAGCAGATTCAATGGGAGCTTCAAACGAAACTTTAGCAATTGGCGAAATCGAAATTACAGCAAATGTTAGCGTAAGTTTTGTATTAGACTAAATTTTTCTAAAATTCCAATATCAAAAAATCCAAATTCCAATTAAAACTGGAGTTTGGATTTTTTTGTTTTATTTTTTTCTAAAGAATTCACACAAAGCTTACTTTTCTAATGAGAATTATAATTTGGAATTTTGAGATGGTAATTTCATAATTTAAAGAACTTTTATTGGAAGAGTAAATTTGAATGTACTTCCTTTACCAAGTTCACTTTCTACCCAAATTTTTCCTTGATGTATATTTACAAACTCTTTACAGAGTAACAATCCGAGTCCGCTTCCTAGTTCATTTTCTGTTCCTTTTTGCAGTACTTTTCCATTGATTTTAAAAAGCTTTTCTTTTATACTGTCAGGAACTCCAATTCCATTATCCGTAATCGAAATTTCTACTTTTTGATTTGTCTTGATAAGCTTCACTTTTATCTCGCCGTTTTTGTCAGTAAATTTAATCGCATTGCTAAGTAAATTTCTCAAAATAGTACTAATCATATTTTTATCAAATTCTGCCTCAACAAGATAAGCCGATTCAAATGTAATATTGATGTTTTTATTTAAAGCGACATTTCTGCTCAGCTCAATATTTTCCTCAATTAAAGCGTTTAGCAGCATGTTTTTAGGATGAAAAGTAATCATTCCGGTTTGAACCTTAGACCATTCTAATAGATTTTCAAGCAGCTTATAAATGTTTTTATTTGAGTCATGCAACAGTTCTGATATTTCTTTAATTTCTTCTCGGCTGTACTGATCGATATTTTCAAGTAAAATTTCAGAGAGAGAAACAGAAGAACCCAATGGGCCTCTTAAATCATGAGAGATTATAGAGAAGAATTGGTTCTTGTCATTTAAAAGCTTTTTAATTTTATGATCTTGTTTTTCTTTCACCAAAAGCAAAAAGCCAACAATTCCAATTAAAGACAATAGAAATAAACAAATGCTGTATAAACTATCAAAAGTATCGTTAGAAATAATAAGATTTTGAGGGTACAAATGTCTGTGAACGGTCCGTATTGCAATTAGAATTTCAAAACCCATATAACACAAGACATAAAAAGTCTTGAAAAAGCTTTTTTCTTTTTCTGTAAAATAAGTTATTGTAGGCAATAAATAAATGGCAAAGACTCCAATACCGCCAATAATGACGCGAGTATTCATTGTTGCGTCAAAAAGTGTCGAAATATTAAATAGCAATATGGTTGCCGTGGTAATGGCTATCTGAAAGCGATAATGTTTTTTTGCATGTGTTTTAATAAGAGACAGCATAGCCAACGTTTCAAAGCAACAAGCGCCTAAAATCATAGAATTGGCAATGTTAATAGAAGCAAAATCAGGGATAATATTTCGTAAAAGAGCCAATACCCATGCAAGAGTAAGTATTAATTTCCCTAAGCCGAACCACTTTAAAGTTTTTCTATTATCGCTAGTGGCATACGAAAATGAAAAACTAAAAATAAGGACGCAAGTAAATAAATTGCCCCAGAAGTAAAGTAGAAATATTGTTTTTGGATCTACTGGTAAGAGTTCAAACATTGTAGGGATTTTGCTTTTTGTAAATCGATTTTACAAAGATACAAATAAAGTAAACATTCAGACCAGAGTTGGCGCTTCATGAGCCGTGTTCTTGCATATTTAACAATTAGTTTTCTTTAGAATCTTTACTGTTTTTTTAAATTTACATATAGTTAAATTATTAAAAAGGAAAACAAATTAAAAGAAAGAATTAAATTACATATTGAATGATTTCTTAGCTTTGTAATAAGTACCACAAAAAACACTTTGTTATGCCATTAATTGAACAATCAGAATATAATTCTCCTTCTATTCTTAATCGAAACAGGCATATATCTACTATTTATGCTGCACTGATAAAAAAGTTTGAAGTTCCTGAATATATAAGAGAGAAGCAGGAATTAAACGACGGAGATTTTATCAATATCGATTATATTATTGATAACCCTAAAAAAGCAATTATTTTATGTCATGGTTTAGAGGGTGATTCACGCAGAACATATAATAATAGTTGTGCAACTTATTTTAAGCAGAAAGGTTTTTCTGTTTTTGCTTGGAACAATCGTACTTGTGGTGGAGAAATGAATCGACTTCCGAGATTGTATCATCACGGTGCAGTTGATGATCTTGACGAAGTAGTTCAGTTTGTTTTAAGAAAAGGATTTGAAGATATTTATTTAATCGGATATTCGATGGGAGGTGTTCAATTGCTTAATTATTTGGGTTGGACAAAAATCGACGAACGCATAAAAGCAGCAGTTTCTATTTCGGTTCCAACACATATCGCGACCAGTGCAGAAGTTCTTAAGCAAGGCTTTAATAGAGTTTATCTAAAGAATTTTACGATTGATATTAAAAAGAAACTGAAATACAAAGCGGCTCAATTTCCTGATTTTATCAACCGCGATCAAATAGATAAAATTACTTCTTTTGATGAAGTAGATCAATATTTTACTGCACCGTTACATGGTTTTGCAAGTAAAGACGATTATTATCATCGTGTTTCTCCAGAGTTTTCACTAAAAGATATTACGACACCAGTTTTAATTATTAATTCGCTCGACGATCCTTTTCTGGGAGAAAGATGTTATCCGAGATCTATTGCTAAGGATAGTGCTTATGTTTATCTGGAAACTCCAAAATATGGTGGACATTGTGCTTTTCCGCTTCGAGATTCTACGTATTCTTATGCAGAGAAAAGGGCTTTTGAGTTTTTTGAGTCCTGCAAACAATGCTAAAAAGAAATCGTATTTGTAACACATCATTCATCGCCAGAATTCTCAATCTCTGAAGGCGCTTTTTTTCTAATACTAGTACTTAGATAAAAAAACAATCTTATCGTATGATTCATATCGTATTGATATCCAGAGTATTTTTGTTGATATACATTCATATAGCCAAAATCATAACTCCATTTTGGATTGATATTTTTTTTAATCCCAACAAAAAAACGATTTTGGTCAAATGTGTTGTAAATAACTTCCTCTCCAAAATGCAGCAGAATCTCATCAGAAAGCACCATTTGTAGCCATGATTTTTTATCGGAAATTCTGAAAGTAAAACTCATCAGATAGCGAATTCTATTGGTGAATCGCCAATCTCCGCTGGGTTTATCATTAACTATTTTTTCCTGCCATCTCTGTTCATTCCGTAAGCGCTGTAGAATGCTTATATTTCCAAATTTTGTGTTTAACTGCGCTTGCTGGTAAATTCTGTTTTCATCTGCAAAAGTACTCCAGTCTGGATTTGACGGTGCCAGCCACATATGTGCATATCCTAAATTTAAAGAAATATTTGAATTTGGAATATAACTGATACCTCCTCTTATAAAATAAAAACTCGGATCGGCAACAAAATCATTTCGCCTGATATGAAAATCGCCAATCACACCCCAATGGTCTGCAAATTTGGTAACCGTATTTATAGAAACCCAAGTCTGAAGCTGTTGGTTAATTTCTTTTTTCTGAGTTTGCCCTAACGCACATAGAGGAATCAGTGAAATTAGGATTCTGATAAAATTGTTTTTCATAGAGAATACGATAGAAATAAGTTAAAAAGTAAATTTCTTCTAAATCGGTCTAAGGCAGTTATGGAAACAATTATGAAGAGTAAAGGTATTCTTTTTTGATGAGAATTTGAGATGTAATTATAATATTTAAAATGTTTTATATCAGATGATTAGTGGTTGTTTTTGTGTTTTGTTTTTAATCGACAATGTGTGCATTAATTTTATTTTTTAGAGGTTAATCAAAATATTTAATCATTTGATTAAAAAAAGTGTTTAACGTATTTAAAAATACTTTACATTTGCATATAAAACATTAAAAATGAATGCTTCAGCAAAAGATTCTACGACCGAAGAAAAAATTAAAATAGCGGCAAAAACTGTTTTTTATAAAAAGGGTTTCGCAGCTACAAGAACAAGAGATATTGCTGAAGAAGCAGGCTTGAATCTTGCTTTGCTGAACTATTATTTTAGAAGCAAGGCTAAGCTTTTTGAGATTATAATGGCAGAAACCTTATCTGGTTTTGTAAACAGTATGAAAGTGATTTTGAATGATGAAAAAACTTCTTTAGAAGAAAAAGTAAAAGTTATTGCCGAACGATATATCGATTTTATTAGTGCAGAACCAGAAATTCCAACTTTTATTCTCACAGAAGTTCGAAATAACCCAGAGGGACTTTTAAAAAGATTGCCTATCAAAGAAATTGTAAATGAATCTGTTTTTATTAAACAATTTCAAGAAGCTGTTCAAAATAAAAAAATAACAGAACCAAACCCGTTGCATTTTATGATGAATCTTATAGGATTAGTTGTTTTTCCATTTGTGGCAAAACCGATTGTTATGGGAAGCAGAAATTTGGATAGTGCCCAATTTCACGATTTAATGCAAGAGCGCAAGAAAAAAATCCCGATATGGATTACTATGATGTTTGCAGCGGTCTAATACTAACTAGAGTTAATTTATTTTATGATGAGGAAATTATACTTTAAATATATCGGAATCTTGTCCTTTATGACGGCGCAGGCGCAAACCTTGACCATTGATCAAAGTTATAAGCTGGCTGTTGAAAATTATCCTTTAATCAAACAATATGAACTAATTGAAAAAAGTAAAGAATATACTTTGAGTAATGCGAATAAAGCTTATTTGCCTCAAATAAGTCTTACAGCTATTGAAGGATATGTTTTTGGCGATTTTCCAACTTTAGGAAATTCTGGAAGTGATAGTAAGTTTAAGTTTATTGGTCTTGGACAAGTAAATCAAACCATTTGGGATGGGGGAGCGACCAAAACGCAGAAAAAGATTATTGAGGCATCATCTAATGCGGATAAAGCCTCACTAGAAGTTTCGCTTTATGATCTCCGATCGAGAGTAAATCAGCTTTATTTTGGCGTATTACTTATAGATGAACAGCTCAAACAATTGCAAATTCAAAACACTATTCTTTCCAATAATATTGATAAGGTTAAAAAGCTTCATGAAAATGGTTTAGCCTACAAAACAGATGTTGATGAAATGAAAGCCGAACAGCTGAATCTAAGTCGACAGAAAAAAGATTTTGAATACACTAAAGCAGGTTATCAAACGATGCTTTCTTATTTGATAGGGAAAAATATCAGTCAGGAAAAATTGGGTAGACCTTTAAATTCTATAGGTATTGATACCATTATTAAACGTCCAGAGCAGTTACTTTTCGCGAGCCAGCGGAATCTCATAAATGCGCAATCAGATATGCAGAAAGTTAGCCTGATGCCAAAGTTGGATTATTGGGCGCAGGCGTAGTTTTGGCTCCAGGAATTAATTTAGGAGCTAATAAAATTTCGACTGTTGGAGTTGCCGGACTAAGTGTTGGTTGGGATATTAAAGGATTATATAAAAATTCAAACGAAAAACAGCTGACCCAACAGGAATTGAAAAAAATAGAAGTTCAGGAAGAAACTTTTCTATTTAATACCCGCTTTCAAATGAATCAAAAGACAGCAGATATCGAAAGGCAAAAAGCAATCTTAAAAGATGATGATGATATTGTAAAACTGCGCCAGATAATTCGAGAAGGATATCAGTTAAAATACGATACTGGCGTAGGACCATTAATAGATTTGTTGAATTCTGTTGAGAAAGAAGGAAATGCACGCGCCGAAAAAGCCATGCACGAAATTCAATTGCTTATGTCTGAATACGAGTATCAAACAATCAAAGGAAATTAACTCTATAAATTATGAAAAAGATAAAGCTTTTATATTTTCTTATGCCAACGATTTTGATGTTTTCGTGCCATAATAAAGAGAATGATTTTGATGCTTCTGGATCTTTTGAAGCTGTCGAAACGATTTTATCAGCCGAAGCAAATGGCCAAATTTTGCAATTGAATGTAGAAGAAGGCCAACAATTGCAAGCGGGGCAAAAAGTTGGTTTTATAGACAGTAAACAATTGGCTATTAGTAAAATGCAATTGCGCCAGAATGAAAAAGCGATTTTAAGTGGCAAACCTCAAATACAAATTCAGACTGAAAGTTTGAAGAAACAACTTGATAATGCCATTTTAGACCGCAATCGAACAGAAAGATTAGTAAAAGGCGGAGTAGCTTCGCAAAAGCAACTTGATGATGCAAATTCTAAAGTTGCCGCGTTGCAAGCTCAAATAACGGCACAGAAAAGTTCGTTGGAAACCACAACAGAGAACTTGACACAGCAAGGAAATACGGTTGGAGTTCAGTTAAAAGGAATTCAAGATCAATTGAGCAAAAGTGTGATTGTAAATCCGATAAAGGGAACAGTATTGGCAAAATATGCAGAACAATATGAAATGGCTGTAATTGGAAAACCATTGTACAAAATTGCGAATCTCGAAACTCTAGATTTAAGAGCTTATATTACAGGGACACAATTGCCTCAAATTAAAATCGGACAGGAAGTAAAAGTACGTATTGACCAAGGCGAAAAGAAATATAAAGAATATCAAGGAACTATTAGCTGGATTTCGAACAAATCTGAATTTTCTCCAAAAACAATTCCGACCAAAGATGAAAGAGCCAATTTGGTGTATGCCATAAAAGTAAGAGTGAAAAACGATGGTTACTTGAAAATAGGAATGTATGGTGAAGTTCTTTGGTCAAAATAAAACGGAAATATGGCTTCAGTTACGCTAAAAAATATTACTAAAAAGTATGGCGATTTTGTCGCTGTAGATGAGGTTTCTTTTGAGGTGGAGAAAGGAGAGCTTTTTGGATTAATAGGTCCAGATGGCGCTGGAAAAACTTCTATTTTTCGCGTTTTAACCACATTATTATTACCCGATGGCGGAACTGCTTCTGTTGAAGGGCATGATGTGGTTAAGGAGTTTCAGGAAATTAGAAATAAAGTGGGGTATATGCC
>NZ_DHEI01000080.1:5114-33135 GCF_002399805.1 Flavobacterium sp. UBA4854 | reverse complement strand
ATTGAAGAGAATTATGAATTGATAAAAGATATCTACGATCAGATAAAGCCTTTTAACGATAGACGTGCCGGAAAACTTTCGGGCGGAATGAAACAGAAATTGGCTCTGTGTTGTGCTTTAATTCATAAACCTGAAATTTTATTTTTGGATGAACCTACTACTGGTGTTGACGTAGTTTCTCGAAGTGAATTTTGGGATATGCTAGCTAAACTTAAAAAGCAAAATATTACCATCGTAGTTTCAACTCCTTATATGGATGAGGCAAAATTATGCGACCGAATTGCTCTTATTCAAAACGGAAAAATAATGACGGTTGACACGCCAAAGCAAATTATAAAAAGTTTTCCGAAAACACTTTTTGCAGTAAAAGCAGATCATATTTATAAACTTTTGCAAGATCTTAGAGTCGAAAAAGAAATTGAAAATTGTGATGCCTTTGGAGAATTTCTTCATCTAACGTTAGTATCAGAACAGGCAAATGTCGAAATGGTCAAATCGATTGCACAAAAGTATAATCCTGAAAATTTAGAAGTAAAAGAAATAGAGCCAACGATCGAGGACAGTTTTATTCGTTTGATGCGAGAGCAAGACAATTCAACAGAATCAAAAGTAATCCTGCATGAAAAATAAAGCTATAATTTGTAAAGATTTAACCAAACAGTTTGGTGATTTTAAAGCGGTTGATAAAATTAGTTTTGAAGTCAGCGAGGGTGAAATTTTTGGTTTTCTAGGTGCCAATGGTGCGGGAAAAACGACAGCGATGCGTATTCTCTGCGGACTTTCTTATCCGTCTTCTGGAGAAGCAAGTGTAGCAGGATTTGATGTTTATAAACAGCAGGAAAAAATTAAAAAGAATATTGGTTATATGAGTCAGAAGTTTTCTTTGTATGATAATCTGACAATTCTTGAAAATATTGAGTTTTTTGCTGGCGTATATGGCGTTTCTCGACCTGAAATTAAAGAAAGGAGCACTGATTTAATTTCGACTTTAGGTTTAGAAAAAGAAGCAAAAAAGTTGGTTGGCGGATTGCCTCTGGGCTGGAAACAAAAATTGGCTTTTTCGGTTGCAGTATTTCATCGTCCAAAAATTGTTTTTCTGGATGAACCAACTGGCGGTGTCGATCCTATAACTCGAAGACAATTTTGGGAAATGATTTATGAAGCCACAGCCAACGGAATTACCGTATTTGTAACCACTCATTATATGGATGAAGCCGAATATTGCGATCGAATAAGCATTATGGTTGATGGACGCGTAGCCGCAATAGATTCTCCATCTGCATTAAAAAAACGTTTTGATGCAACTTCTATGGATGAGGTTTTTTATGAATTGGCGAGAAATGCCAAAAGAACATCAGATTAGTATGAAAAGATTTTTGGCTTTTATTCGAAAAGAATTTTATCATGTCTTTAGAGATCAGAGAACACTTTTGATTCTCTTTGGGCTTCCTGTTGTACAAATTGTTCTTTTTGGTTTTGCTTTAAGCAGTGAAGTCAAAAATATCGGAATTGCTATTCAGGATAATTCACATGATATTCATACAGAGAAAATTATAAGAAAGATAGGATCAAGTTCTTATTTTCATGTCGAAAAGCCAATTTTGAATTATAAGGATATTGAAAATAGGTTTAAAGATGGAAGCATTAAATGTGCGGTTATTTTTCCATCAAATTTTGGTTCGGATCTGCAGCGTCTTGGAGGAGCAAAAATTCAAGTAATTGCCGATGCGTCAGACCCAAATACAGCAACAATTGTAACGAATTATTTAAATGCAATTGTGAGAGATTACCAGCAAGAATTAAATCCTACGACAAGATTCAATTATCAGATTTTGCCTGAGTTAAGACAGCTTTATAATGAAGAACAGAACGGTTCGCTTAATTTTATTCCTGGTGTAATTGCTTTGATTTTTATGATTGTCAGCACAGCCTTAACCTCGGTTTCGGTTGTTCGAGAAAAAGAATTGGGTACTATGGAAATTTTGCTCGTTTCGCCTTTTAAACCCATAATGGTTCTAATTGCAAAGGCAATTCCGTATTTAGTGCTTTCCATTATCAATTTTGTTATCATTATTTTCCTTTCGGTTTATCTGCTCAATGTTGAAATAAAAGGAAGTTTCCTGCTTCTTTTTGCAGAAAGTATCTTATTTATCATTACTTGTCTTTCGCTTGGTTTATTGATTTCGAATGTAACGGCTTCACAGCAAACGGCAATGCTAATATCGATGATGGGAATGATGTTGCCCACTTTACTTCTAACAGGATTTATGTTTCCGCTAGAAAATATGCCTTGGATATTTCAAGCTATTTCTCATTTAATTCCGTCACACTATTATTACATCATCGTAAAAGCTGTTATGCTCAAAGGTTTAGGTTTTTCTTATATATGGAAAGAAACTTTAATACTTGTTGTAATGACGATTCTTCTGCTGACTATTTCTCTGAAAAAATTTAAAATTAGATTGTCATGAAAGTGCTGCGTTTTATATTACAGAAAGAATTTCGCCAGATCTTTCGAGACAAAACAATATTGGCAATGATGTTCTTGTTCCGATTTTTCAGCTGATTATTTTGCCTTTGGCGGCCAATTTTGAAGTAAAAAGTGTAAATATTGTTTATGTAGACCACGATCACAGTTCGTATTCTCAAAAGTTAATTAATAAAATTGTTTCTTCTGGATATTTCCATATTGTCGGAACTCCCTCTTCTTATTTAGAAGGCTTGAAATTTATTGAAAGAGCAGATGCTGACTTGATTCTAGAAATTCCTTCTGGATTTGAACGAAACTTAATTAGAGAAGGAAGTCAGAAAGTTAATATTGCTGTAGATGCCATTAACGGAACCAAATCAAATATTGGAAATGCTTACTTGAATGTTGTATTGGCAGATTTTAGCAATGATTTAGATATTCGGGTTAAATTGCCACAGCAACTAAGCACAGTTTCTCCGTCAATAATTACCTTAAACAGTACAAATTGGTACAATCCAAGAGCAGAATATAAATATTATATGGTTCCTGGTATTTTAGTATTGCTGCTTACTTTGATTGGCGGATTTATTACAGCGCTAAATATTGTAAAGGAAAAAGAAATAGGTACAATCGAACAGATTAATGTAACACCTATTCAAAAGTGGCAATTTATTCTTGGGAAACTGATTCCTTTTTGGATTGTTGGAATGACTGTATTTACAATTGGCCTTATTGTAATGTATTTAATCTATGGGATATTTCCGCTTGGTAGTCTTTTGGTTTTATATCTTTTTGCAGGAGTTTATTTAACTGCATTATTAGGTTTGGGGCTTCTGATTTCAACTTTTGCCGATACGCAATTGCAAGCAATGTTTATTGCCTTTTTCTTTATGATGATTTTTATGCTAATGAGCGGTTTTTTTACCAGCACCGACAGTATGCCAAATTGGGCAAGAATAATTTCTGAATTTACTCCTGTAACGCATTTTATAAAAGTGGTTCGCCTTATTGTTTTGAAAGGAAGTGGCCTACAAGAAGTAGGGACAGAATTATTATATCTGATTGTTTTTGCAATTGTATTGAATGCTTTGGCGATTTATAATTACAGAAAGACAAATTAAATGAAATTTTAGTGCTTTGTTTTTATTAATAGTAAGTGTTTACTTGTAAGAAATGTTATAGGAAAATATGGAAAATGATATTTTTTGATTTGAATTTATAAGAAAAAAACGCTAAATTTTGATATATATATCTGTTTATTAGTAGATTAAGTTTTTTTGTTTGCATGTTGTTACATTGTAGTACGGGAAACCGTATTTAAATAATAATTAAAAAAACTACTTTTGTTTTTTTTAACATGGAAATAATTACATCTTATGTCCCCAAATAAGTTTATTTTTTTCTTTTTATTGTTTATATCCGTATCCTATTCACAGACTAAACGTGCTGCTGTTATGGTAAATGCCAGAGCACAAAAGGATCAAATCTTAATTCGCTGGGCCGTTAACTCTCCAGTCGAATGGCAGAAAGCAAATAAAAAAGGATTTATAATTACCAGAACTACAGTTTTACGCGATGGTGTTGTCGTACCTAAACCTGAAAAAACGCTTATTACTCAAAAGCCATTAACTCCCGAACCATTAGATTCTTGGATCGATTTTGTACAGAAAGATAGTAATGCAGCTATAATTGCACAATCTATTTATGGCGAAAGCTTTGAAGTAACTGGTGCAAAAGAAGGTGATTTAGCAAAAATTGTAAATATGGCCGACGAGTTGGATCAGCGATATACTTTTGCTTTATATGCTGCAGATATGAGTTTTGAAGGAGCCGTAAAAGCAGGTTGGGGGTACATTGACAAAAATGTAAAGAGTAATGAGGTATATGCTTACCAAGTAAAGGTTTTTGAAAGTCCGCAGGTAAAAGAATCCTCTTATATGATTGGCTTGAGAGACTATACTGTTCTTCCTGCTCCAACAGATTTTATTGCAGTTCCAGATGATAGAAAGGTACTTCTTTCTTGGGATTATGAAACCTTCAAAAGAATTTATACCTCGTTTATGGTAGAAAAATCTTCAGATGGAATTAATTATACTCCGATATCCAATACGGCACTCGTTAATTTAAATGATAAAGATGAAAATCCGTCTAAAAACATGTATTATGTTGATACACTTAGCGTAAACGACAAAGCCTATCATTATAGATTATATGGTATCACTTCGTTTGGAGAAAAAGGAGAATTTACAAAGCCTATAACTGCAAAAGGCGTTGCGGCTATTGTAACTCCTGCAAGATTGGTAGATTATTCTATTTTAAATTCAAATGAAGTCAATCTTGAATGGGATTATCCTAAAGAATCGGAAGGTTTTATTCAGGGTTACGAAATTAATTTAGCGAATAATGATAAAGGACCATATAAGGTTGTTTCTAAAATTATTCCGCCATCTCAAAGAAAACTCAATTTTAAAGAAAATCTTTATCCATCTAATTATTTCACGATTTCAGTTGTCGGAAAAAATAATCAAAGATTAACCTCGCAAAGTATGTTGGTTCAGCCTGTCGATTCTATACCGCCAGCTAAGCCAATTGGTTTGGAAGGTGTGATTGATAGTCTCGGAACGGTTAGACTAAAATGGAAACCTAATCAAGAAAAAGATTTACGAGGATACAGAATTTTAAGAGCAAATACGTCAGGTGAAGAATTTGTAGATATTTACCATCAATCTTATATCGGTACAGAGTATAAAGATAGTGTGAGTTTAAAAATGACTAACAGTAAAGTTTATTATAGAATTGCTGCTGAAGATATGCGTTATAATATTTCGGATCCTTCTGATATTTTGGTATTAGATAAACCAGATAAAATTCCGCCGGCAGCGCCAATCTTTAAAGATTATGACAATAAAGATGGTAAAGTGCACTTAAAGTGGATACGAAGCTATAGCGAAGATGTTGTAAGTCATAGCCTGAGAAGAAGAGAAAAAGGACAGGAAAAATGGCTTGAAATAAAACAGATAAACGATACTATCCAAGAATTTACAGATGATAGAATAGAGAATAAAAAGACCTATCAATATGCTATTTTGGCTAAGGATAAAAGTAATCTTTGGTCTTCATTAGATCATTCTGTTATAACGGTTAGTGTATTAAATTTTACGCCAGTAAAGGTTATTACATTTTTGCAAGGAACGGCAGATAGAGAAAACAGAAAAATAGTTCTTTCTTGGGATTATGCCAAAAATAAGAACAAGGTTTTGGGTCTTAGCATCTATAAAAACGAAAAAGGTCTTCCGCCAACTTTATGGAAAGAATTAAACAGTACTGTTTTTACTTTAGAAGATAAAAACTTAAAAATTAATAAGGAATACGAATATCATCTGGTTCCAAATCTAGAAAACGATAGTCCAGCAAAAGCAGAGACCCTAACAGTTATTTATTAAGCCTATGAAGAAATTTTACTTATTTGTTATTTTGTTGGTTTATGGATTAGGGCATGCTCAGGTAAATTTATCAGGAAGCGCTAATTACCATGCAATAATTACTGCCGAAATGGGAAATGCTACTGGTGATGGTTGTAATAATGGTGGATTAGGAAGAGTTAGTTTAGATGGTATTGGAGCTTTAAGTTCTTTAAAAGATGATAGCGATTTTTGGCAAGATAAATCGGGTAGTTTTGAAAGAGATTATACCGAAAGTAATTTGGCAACCAGTGTTTCTTTGTATACTAGAAGGAGAACAAGAAGTGGAGGATGTAAGATTACACAAGAAAAGGCAGTCACTGTTCCAGTAAGCAGAAAACAAGATATTACCTATAAAGATTGGGACGATGCCAATGTCACAGGTGTTTTTGCTTATTATGTTTATGGAACATTTAGAGTTCAAACTTATCCTGTAATCAATTTAACTAACCCAAATACTCTTAATAATATAATTGGTACCGAAAGTTTAATTAATATACCAGCAATTTCGGGTGTTAAAAAGGAATATTTCGATTGGATGTACCATATTGAAGGCGAAAGAAGACAAATTAAAATAGGTTTTATAACGATTTGGGTAGATGTTTGGAGAAGTCTTCCTGCCCAATACCAAGGCAATAATTCACTAAACATATTATGCAAAGATTTTTTACCTTATGAAGCAGTTGGTAAAAAAATAACGTTAAGAGCTAATGAATATGGCAGTACTGTTGAATTGCTTTATGTAAGATCTGCTCCGCATATTTTATCGGTAGAGCCTATTGAGACAAGTTGTTTTGATACTAATGATGGTAAGGTAAAAATAAATTTTAGCAGACCCTTAGATCCTGGAGAAATTTTATCGCTTGATTTTGACGGAATGAATGGAGAAGATGTTCCTAACATTACTAAAGATGGAATTCTTGACGGGAAAAAGTTAGAGGCTGATAATTCCTATACAGTTGGAAATTTAAACAAAGGGTTAACAACCCTTAAATTACTAGGGTATTTTCAACAAGGAACCTTTAAGGCCAATACTTATGTAATGGATCCAGAACACCAAACGAGTTTCACAATTGTATCTCCAACACCAGTAGATTTTTCTATTGAAAAGAAAGACATTAGTTGTTTTGAAGGAAAGGATGGTGCAATTGATGTATCAGCTACAGGAGGAACTGCGAATGGGATTTACCAATATTCACTAGATAGTGGAGCTACGTGGATCACTTTTTTAAATGCAGATAAAACTACGATAAGAGACCTTGGTCTTGGAGAACATTTTGTTAAAGTTAGAAAAATAAAAGATGTTAATGATGCCATTGGCTGTATAGCAAAAACATCAGATGATAAAGAAAAAGTATTGTCAAAGATAATCGATCAGCCTAAAACTCCTCTTGCTCTTTCGAGTGATATAATTCTTAGTCACCCTACTTTTTATGGAGCTCAAAACGGATCTGTTATAGCTTCAGTAAAAGGAGGGACTCCAATTAACGGAAATAAATATTCTTATGAATGGAGAAACGAAAAAGGTGATCTTATAGATGCAGTCAATTCAACAGCAAGTTTTTTTGATGGAATTTATACAATCAGGTTAAACAATGTTCCTGAGGGAAAATATACTTTGATAGTGACAGATAATTTTGGTTGTGATTTAACATTAAAAGATGCCGCCATTTTAGATGATCCAGAACCAATTGCGATAACGCTAAAAGTTAAACAAGACATTTTTTGTAATTCAGCAAACCTTGGCGAGGAAGGGAATAAAAAACCTGAATTAGCATCAAATGGTAGTTTAGTAGCTTTAGTTACAGGAGGAAAAGTATTGGATAGAGGATTACCCTATGTTTTTTATTGGAAAAAGCTTGTTTCTAAAGATGTTTGGGAGGATTTGAACGTAAATGATTCAATAATAAATGAGCTTCCTAAAGGAACTTATTCCATAAATGTAGAAGATGCTAACAAAATAATGCACGGAACTTATACATTAACAGAGCAAACTCCAATAGCAGTTGAGATTACTATTGATGAACCTGAAGCAATGGAGGTTGTATTTGACTCAACAGATGTTTCTTGTTTTGAAGGTGCCAATGGTCGAGTTAAAGCATCTATCAAAAACGGAAAATCTACCTATACTTATACTTGGTACGGACCAGGCAAAAATGCTGTAGTAGGAGACGAAATAAAAGATTTGGTTGCCGGAACTTATTATGTTGATGTTATCGATAGAATAAAAGGTTGTTTTGTAAAAGACAGTATTGAAATAAAGCAGCCTCTTAAAGAGGTAATGATTGATTATCCAACAATAAAAATCCCTACTTTTTCAGGTGCAAACGACGGAAAACTTGTAGCAAAGATTACAGGTGGAACAGCGTTTGATCCGACAAAAAATCAAGATAGACTATATGATTACGAATGGAAAAATTTAGAAGGAGTTGTACAAAATGCAACTGCCGAAGTCGAAAATGGCGTATATACCATCACTTTAGACAATGTTCCAGCAGACTCTTATTTTTTAACCATCAAAGATAAGAATTACAATGAAGCAACTGGCCAGACAGTTAATTGTAGTGTAGTAGAATCTAAATTTAAATTAACAGAGCCAGATCCTTTAAAAGTAGTTTTTGAAATTGTTAGGGATATTTCGTGTAACGCGAAAAATGAATATGGAGATAAAAAAGATACAACTCCAAAAGATGGACAGCGTGACGAATCGCAGGACGGAATTTTGCTGGCTCACGTTACAGGAGGTACTCCTTTGGAAGCTTCATCAAATAACAGATTGCCTTATTATTTCTCTTGGAAAAAACAAAGGGATAATGGCACTTGGGAAGATTTATCGGTACAAGATTCTATCATTTCTACTCTTTCTTACGGAAATTATGCTCTTAATGTTAAAGATAGAAATAATGTTATTTTAGGCACTTATGAAAATGGAAATTGGATCGCAAAAGATTCAATTCAATTAATGGAACAGCCTCCAGTATTATCAGTGAAAATTGATAAAGGAGATGCATTTTGTTATGGAGGTAACGATGGATGGGCAACTGCAATTGCAGAAGGAGGAAGCGGAGGTTATACTTACGTATGGTCTAATGAATATAAATCGGACAAAAATACGGTTTTAAAGAAAGGAGATTATTGGGTTATTGCAACAGATAAAAAAGGTTGTACTGCGTATGCTGAAGTTTTTATTGATGGACCTGATGCACCACTTTCTATTAAATATACTGAAGTTTTAAATCCGAGTTTTTATAAAGCCACAAATGGAAAAATTGTAGTTGAAGTAACAGGCGGAACAATAGAAGCAGATAATACTTATTGGTTTGAATGGAAAAATAGTAAAGGAATAGTGCAAACTACCACAACGACAAGTTTTAGCGATGGGATTTATACGATAACCTTAAGCGGACTTCCAGAAGAAACTTATAGTTTAACAGTTCGTGATGCTAATTACAATGCAGCAATAAATAAAACAAGTTGTATCGTAGCAAATTCTGTTACAGAATTAGACGATCCAGATCCGCTTGAAGTTACTTTTGAAGTGATTCGTACTATTTCATGTAATGTGAGTAATGAATTTGGAAATGAAACAGATGCTAATCCATTAGATAATCAACGAGATGAATCGCAAGATGGTATTTTGAAAGCGCATGTAACGGGAGGTATTAAACTTCCAGCAGTAAAAAATAACGGATTACCATATTATTATACTTGGAAGAAAAAACAAGCCAATGGTTCTTGGACTATTTGGAATAATACAGGGGATACGGCAGAATATCTTTCAGAAGGTACTTATGCGTTAAACATTGAAGATGCCAACGGAATTAAACTGGGAACTTATGTGAATAATGTTTTAGTTAAAGAAATAGACCTTGAGAAGTATATTCCACAACCAGATCCGCTGAAATTGACTTTTACTAAGTTCGATGTGGGCTGTACAACTGGAGACGATGGTTGGGCAGATGCGCATGTAACAGGTGGAACACCTCCTTATACATACGAATGGACAAACGGAGAAACAACTCATAAAATAGAAAATATTACAACAAACAATTATTTTGTAATAGTAAAAGATGCAAAAGGATGCGTGGTTCAGGGAAGTATTTTTGTTGGAGATCCTAACGGAATATTTACTACAGAAACAGTTAAAGATCCTATTTGTTATAAAGGAAATGACGGATCGATAACGCTTAATGTTACAGGAGGCAATTTGCCATATTCTTATGTATGGAATACAGGTGCAGTTACAAAAGATTTGAATAATCTTACTGCTGGAAATTATGAAGTTACTATAACTTGCCCAGATTGTTGTGTTTACAAAAAGAGATTTGTTTTAAAAGACCCAGATCCTGTTATTGTCAATGTTGGTCCAGATAGAACTTTGTGCATTGATCAAAGTTTAGATTTAGATGCATCAATTAAAGATTCGCAGGCACAATACAGTTGGACATCTACAAACGGATTCACTTCAAATGAAGCCAAAATCAATGTGTCAAAAGCAGGAACTTATCATGTAAAAGTAACTACGGCTCTAGGATGTATTGGCGAAGACGAAATTGTAATTAAAACGAGCCAAACAGCAATTAGCGCAGAATTTTTATTGAGTTCTCAAGCTTATTTAGACGAAGAAGTAATTTTGGTTAATACAAGTAATCCTTTTGGAGAAAGTACAGATTGGGTTGTTCCAAACGGAGTAAAAGTTGTAGAACAAAAAGAAAAATACATCACTTTAAAGTTTGATTCAACTGGAGTTTATTCAATTGGCTTAAAGCAGACACAAGGAGAATGTTATGCAGTTTACACCAAAAACATTATGGTCGAACAGCGCGGAACATTACCAAATACCGATACTGCATCACAATTTATTATAGATTTTATTGTAACCCCAAATCCAAGCAATGGTAATTTTAAAGCAATTGTAAATTTAGAAAACAGTAGTGCGATAAATTTAAGACTGTTCTCATCTTCAGGACAAAATACCATGATTCAAAAACAGGAATCAGGAAAGAAAAAGTATGAGGTAGATTTTAATACCTCATTACAATCTGGTATTTACATAGTCGTACTAGAGACTGGACAGCAAACATTGGTTAAAAAAATTATCATCAATTAAAAAATGAAGAACCTTTTCAATAACATATATTTCTTTGTTCTATTTCTGTTTTTTAATGTAGTAGGATATGCGCAATTATATCCAGTTCAGTTAACACCAGTTTTTAATAGTCCATATAGCGTCAAAATATCCGATTATGCAACAAGCATGGATACAAAGATGCAATTGCTGATTAATCCGACCGATATTTCGATATCGCAAAGAAGAGTACGCTTAAAACTATACATACAAGGCAACGGACTAAATATTCAAACGTCTGATTATGCACAAGAACAAAGGCCGATATATATAAATGGAGGGGAACTGCAAACCTTAACCAATGTTGATATTGCATCGCTTTTTAGGTTAGAAAACCTGCAAGGAATGACTCCGGCGCAATATGCGAATCCGTTGCCAGAGGGAATGTATAATTTTTGTTTTGAGATGTACGATTTTATAACCAATCAAAAAATATCTCAGAAAAGCTGCGCCAATTTATATTTAATATTAAATGATCCGCCGTTATTAAATACGCCACAAAAAAACGAGCAAATTGCTTCAACAGAGTTTCCTAATATTTTATTTACATGGACACCACGTCAGATCAATGCAACAAACATATCCTATAAATTTGAGCTAAAACAGCTTTTAGATCCAACATTAGATCCTCAAATTGGGTTTCAAATGTCGCCAACTTTATATGAAGAAACTTTGTATGGCACAGCTGTTTTATACAATTTGAGCATGCCAATACTTACTCCAGGTTTGCGTTATGCATGGAGAGTAAGGGCAATTTCTACAACAGGACTTTCAGAAAATTCTGTTTTCAAAAATGATGGATATAGCGAAATATATTCTTTTAAATACACTGCGTCTTGTGCTGCGCCAACGTTTTTATTAAGCGAAGCCCAAAGTTCAAAAAGTGTAAAAATTACTTGGGAAGGAATTCCAGAACACACAAGATATCAAGTGCAATACAAAAAACAAGATGTTCGTAATGCACAATGGTTCTCGTCAAATAGTTTAAATAGGCAGAGTTTAATTACCAATTTAGAGCCAGGTGTTACCTACGAATTTAGAGTGGGATCAAGTTGTGATCCAGCCGAAGATGGCGTTCAGTCATTTACTTACTCCAACACTAGTACTTTTACAACACCAACTGAAAGTAATGGAGTTCCTGCATATAATTGTGGTATTGTACCGCAAATCAATATCCAGAATCAAAAACCGCTTACCAATTTAATTCAAAGCGAAACTTTCAAGGCCGGCGATTTCCCTGTTACAATTTTAGAACTGCAAGGAGAAAACAGCCCATATTCAGGACGTGGGTATATCATTGTTCCTTATTTAGCCGATACTAAAATTGCAGTAGAGTTTAAGGATATCGTAATAAATACCGATTATCAATTAATAAGTGGGGTTGTTGAGACCAGTTATAATCCTCAATGGGGAAATGTTGTAGATGTAAAAGAACTTATAGTAGATCTTTTAGATTCTATTACAGACTTAATAAACAAGAAAGAAGATTTATTAAATGATAATAAAGGAGGAATAAAAAATCAGGAGGAGTTTAATGAAAAATGGATCGCTTATGAGAAAGAATTAAAAGAAAAATTTGATCTTCTTTTTAACTCTAGTGATTTACCACAAAGTGTAAAAGATGATATTGCAAAAGTTGCAGGTAACACCTTTACAGCTTCAATAGAAAATAGCATTCCTAAAGTAACAGAATTTGAAAGTAAAATAGAGGAGTCAAAAGCCCAAAAAGATTTAATTAATGTAATAAACGAAACAAATAAATTATTTGAAGAATTAGTTGCTTTTCTTGATTTAGAAACGGTAATAAAATGTAAAAAATGTAGTGAAGAAAAGAAAGTTGCCAAACCTCAGATTGACAAATTAGGTACTTCAACTATTTCATTCAGCCCATATAATAAAGAAAGGTTTATCTGTGTTCTCGGAAATTTGATTAACGGAGAGTTTAAATTTAAAAAGATAGAATCTAAACAGGCAAATACTTTAGATGCAAAACTTTTAGAAAGTACAAAAAAAGCTTTTAATACACAAAAAGAAACATTCTTAACAGTTGTTCATAGCGATAATCAATTAGTTGAATGTGCAGTAAAATATCCTTCTGAAGAAATATGTAGCGCAGGAACAAAAGTTTTAGAAAAAACGGAGAAAGAGATAGCGGAGGAAGTTAAATTATGCTATACTGACAATAAGGTTAATTTTATTTTACCTGCGTTAGCAGAATCAGCTCGAAGCAATCAATCTGTAGAGTTTTTCTATAATAACGAAGTTTATCGTTTTTATAACAATAAAGTTGAAAAGGTAGAAAAACCTTTAACAGATGATCAGATTAACAATGGAGATTGGACTGAAGGTCAGGATGTAAAAATACGTTATGCAATAAATAGCAAAGGAGTTATTGAATATAAGGCATTAGGTTTTAGAAAAAATTTGTCTATTGTAAATGGAAAAACTGCAGATTTAAAAGAAATGGCAGATCACATTAAAAAGCAAGGAAATATATTTTTTAATGCTGCCAATGCCAACACTCCAACCAAAACACCAAAACAGGCAGGTCTTAAATTGAATGAGGATAAAGAAGTCTATGCTGATGGAAAGAAGATGGAAATTGATGAAAATGAATATGTTTACAAAATAGGCTATGAGGCGCTTGGATTAGTTACATCACTAATTAAAACTGGTAAAATAGAGAAGAAAACATATTCAGATTATCCAGAAGAGAAAGCTATCATAAAAGCTCCAGGTTTGGTAACGGGTTCTGTTGAAGTAGTAGCGACAAAAGTTACTAGTTTAACGAGTATAGGAACTCTAGTCTATGATCTATCAGTAGATAAAAAAGCTCGTGATAAAGCATTTAATGATTTTGTTGGTATTAAAGATCAAGTAGGCAGTGATCCTAAAATATTTGTGCCTACTTTGGGAAAGGTAGTATTAAGTATGAGTACTGGTCTCTCCGAAGAAGAATGGCAACAATTAACTAAAAATACTGATGGAGGAATTAAAAGTCATTCAACAACATTAGCGGTTGAAAATGCAGTTATTACTGTTTTTGCTAGTAGTGATCTTATTGCTAAACTACCATATGTGTCAGAAAAACTTGCCGAAAACATAAAAAAGGTCTTGACAGCTGCAAACACACTAAACAATATCAGTGACCTTGCTGATAATAATGTCTACTCAAAAGATATTCCAGCAGATATACCTATTACAATTCCTCATGCTGTATCAAAGGATTTATATGGTGGTAACTGTAAAGTTTATGTAATTTGGAAAGTAGCGCCAAATAGTGATGTTTCTGTTGCTAAGTACGGAATGACTTGTACAGATGATTATGATGAGAATTGTAATATGAGACCTGAAAGGCAATGTGTTAAATTTGAAAAAGAAAATAATCCTGAAAATTATAAGTTTTATTATGGTTGGGTAATTACAGGAATCTCGAAAGAGATGACTCATGCAGTTGAAAAGTCTTTAACAGCAGCATATGTCATAAGTAATGGAGGTAATATGCCATCTCATCATTATCTTCCTTGTTTTGTTAGAGACAAACAATGGGATGAAGATATGGAAGGTAGAAAAGTAACAGAAGAAAGAAGGTTACGAGCTATAAAATGGTTAAAAGATATGTTGATTCAGTACGGAAAATAATATGGTTATGAAAAAAATGAAAATACAAGATGTTAGGTTTCAATTTACGTTTTTTCAAAAAGAAACGGAAGCTCCTTTAGGAAACATGCTTTCTGATATCGGACATCTTTTTTTGAGTAAAATAAAATATCAATATGAAATTGAGAACACAAATGTTTTACGATTTTCATGTAGAAATTGTGATGAAAATAATTTCATTGAAAAACTTTATAGTTTAGGAGATGGAGAGATTGATAATATTGGAACAGCAACGTTTAATATTTCAGAAAAATATTTTTTGAGTTTAGACGATGAACAAAAACGTCTTTTTTTATTAGATACAATTTATAAAAGTTTTAAGGATTACGCATATCACTTTAATCAAAAAATTGATTTGCTAGATGAAGCATACAACAAAGTTTTAAAAGATGGATTTTACACTAATGAAACGGGATTTGTTAGTACAAGTAATAAATTATATAAGTGTTGGGTCGAGAAACTATTAAATTTTAAAAATTCTGATTACAGATTAGCATTTGAAGATACTAAAATGCAAAGTATAGAATATTATTATCTAGGAAATAAAGAAACACCAATTATAAAGCCTAATAGCGATGTTATAACGTTGCTCACCACACCGCAAAGTTTTTATGTTGAGGGGTGGAAAAAAGATGAATTTAGATTGCGATGGGGTGAATATGGAAATGAATTATATACTTTCGACAAGTTTACTAAAGAATTAAAAATGCAAATAAATAAAGTGGAATTGCCTGATTTTTTAAAATAATCTTGGAAGTATAATTGTTTTGAAGGGTGAAAAAATTCCCATGTAAGTAATTTATTTTATTGCCGGACCGCAAGTTTATAGAAATAAATAAGGCATAATTTTCTCTACTAGAATGTACAGCTTGCTCAAGTATATATTAATTAAAAAAAAGGAGTTGCATATTTGATAAAAAACAAAAAAAATAAAAATTTACACATGAAAAAATATCATTTAACCCTAATAGTAATGCTAATTAGCCTTTGCAGCTTTGCACAAAAACTAAAAATTGACAAAGGAGAAATAAAATTAGACGAGAAAACAATAGGATTTGTAGAGGGCAAAAAACCGTTGTTTACAATTTTCAGTGTAGATAAAAATTATTCCATAACGGCAGAATTAAAGAAAGCTCCAAACGAAGAATCTTTGGTATTGCCATGGATTGAAATTAAAGATGAAACGACGGGAAAATCAAATGAATTAGAATTTAAGAACAAAAGCAGAAAATTCAGTTCCTTCAATTACGACCGCAGTATTGTCTATGAATTATTAGACAGAGATATGATAGGAGTAGAAGGCTTAAACAAAGAAGTAATCGAAAGTTTTATTAACGGGACATCGGCAGGTATAGCGACAAAGCGTTTGGGAGCTCAAGGAGAAATAGATAATGCTAATAAAATTGCAGATACGTATCAGTTAGCGATTGATGATTATGGTACTATTTTTAGCATTAAAGCACAAAATGAGAATATAGACGATAAAAGAATTGGGTTTATAAAAGTGACTTCACCTTCTCCAAACGGAGATTTAAAGTATGAGGTTATAGATCTTGATAATAATTTAATTGGTACATGGTTCGCCAGAGGCGGAACTTTTAGCAGATATGAAAAGTTGTTAAATCAAGAGGTAATTACATTTGACGGAAAAGTCTTTAAAGCAGCTTTCGAAAATAGAGGAAATCCAGTAGGTTACAAAATGGGCCAAGATATTACAGCAATGAATGTTGTAAGGGCATTGGTTGGTAATGGTTATACATTAGGTAGTAGATATAATACAACTAAATAATTATAGAAATAGGTAAAATGATGAAAAACAAAGTTTTAGCAATTACATTATTACAATTCTTATTGGTGTTAAATGGTTGTAGTTCAGATTCAAATGATGCAACACCAGAACAGCCAGTAGTGGTGGTAAAAACACCAAAATTAACGGCGTATTCTAAAAACGCTGGTGAAGTAGGTGAAACAATTACAATAACTGGAGAAAATTTTCCAGACAAAATAAGTGACATCAAAATAACTTTTGATGGATTGGCAGCAACAATTGTTTCGACTTCAGCTACCGAAATTAAATTCGTTTTGCCACAAACCGAAAAAATACTACCAAAGATTATTATAACAATCTTAGATAAAGAGATCTATAATGAGATTACGAATGGTTATAACGGAAATATTGCTATTCTTCCAGCTCCTTCACTGACAAGTTGGGTAACGCAAGAGAATACGCTAAAAGAGGATGGTGGAATACCACGCATTATGGTTATTAATGATAAAGTAATGTATCTAAACTCAGATATAACTGGGGCACGTGTTTATAGAACATTAGATGGTGGAGTTACTTGGAATCAATGGGCAGTTAATGGTTTTAGTGCTGGATTCTATGCTACTAAAAATGATGAAGGGTGGTCTCACACAGGTTTTGGAATTTCAAAAATTGCTAAAGGAGGTTATTTAGGAATTGACACATTTGCAAATTTTGGTGAAGTAAAAGATGTGCAGACTTCATATTGTTTATATGTAGACGATAATATGACAAATGGAACTATTGTTACGCAATTTGGAGATGTTTTCACAACTTCTAACGGAGTTGACTTTACACAAGTTTATGATGCACATTTAAACGATGAAGGTTATGATAGAGGATCTGTCAATAAATCTATAGAAATTGATAACAATCATATCTGGGTAGCTGGACAAAAAACGATAAAAACAGTAAGATACCCATTTGTTTTGTTTAAAAATAATGAAACAGATGGTTGGAAAGAACATTATTTGGAGAATGAACCAAATTCGTCTGTTAATGAAATATCTTTCGCTGATAAAGCAAACGGTTTTCTTTTAATTAATGGAGCAACTTCTAGCACCTTTTATAAAACTACAGATGGTGGCGATACTTGGGCTAAAGTTTATACAGGAGAAAAATTTACAAAATTCACTTTTAAAGACGGTAATACAGGCTGGGCTGTTTTAGAAAATAAAATCTACAAAACAGTAGATGGCGGTGTGACATGGACTCTTGATTATACACATGGACAGCCTATAAAATCAATTGCTTACAAAAATAATATTGTTTGGGCTTTAGCTACAGATAAAATCATCAAACGTTACTTGTAATTTTTAAGGGATAGAAATTCAAATTATACAATAAAAAGCACTGCGGTTTTTTAATAACTGCAGTGTTTTAAAATGCACTGAATGAAAAAAACTTTACTCTTATTCTTATTTTTTGTTATTACTTCTTGTTATCAAGAGACTGCTATAGCCATAGAAGGTGAGTTTACCACTTCTTATGTTGATCAGGATGAATCTATACCCGTTATTATTAAAATTGATAATAAAGTAACGGGTGCAGATACGTATGAATGGACATTTGAAGGAGGGAATCCTTCTGTTTCAAATTCTAAAAATCCTGGCGAGATTTTATACAGCAAGCAGGGAACTTATACCATTAAATTAATAGCAAAAAATGTAGACGGAGAAAGTCAAGAATTCACTAAAACTGTTGAAATAAAAGACGGAATCAATATTGAATTTACGCATGAAATTGTAAAAAGCAATTATTCTCCAGTTGAGGTAGTTTTAAAGAATTCGACTATTGGAGAAGGATTAACTTTTAAGTGGGAATTTCAGGACGGATCGCCAGCTTCTTTTACAGGAAAAACACCTCCAAACGTAGTATTTACAACTCCAGGAGAACATACCATAACTTTGACGGTATCGAATGGCTTTGAATCTGATAAGCAGACTAAGACTATTACAGTAAATCCATATTTGGTGAGTCTGTTTACCTATAAACCAAAATTTGAAGATGATGATTACGAAGCTTCTGTAACAATTGATTTTACAAACCAATCAGTCAGTGTAACAAGCTATAAATGGACATTTGAAGGCGGAAACCCAGCGGTTTCTACAGAAGAAAATCCAACAGTTGTTTTTGCAAATGCAGGAACTCATGAAGTTATTTTGGAAGCGTCGAACGACAAAACAAGCCAAGTTTTCAAATCGACAATTACAGTGTTACCAGACACAAACCTTCGCACATTTGCCAATATAAAATTAGGAATTAACACAGCACATAATGGCAACAACATTGGTGCAATGTTTTCTACAGTAACGCGCGAAGTTTACAAAGCAAACGAAATTAACGATGAGAATAGCGCTTTAATAGATATTGTATTTCAAGGGTTAAACAGCAATTTTACCTACAATAGATTTATCTCTCCAGATCAGGCCAATAACTACGGGTTTTTAGCATTAAAAAATGCGCAAAGCACCATTTTTGTAAACTCACAAAACTTGTGCAATTGCGGTTTAAATTTTACCGAAGCGCAGTTTGATAGTATGGAAAATGATACGCCCATAAAATCATTAAATATAAGTTACACCGCTGGAGGAGCACAGGAATTTGGTTTTACCTATCCGAAAATTATTTTATTTAAAACGCAAGACGGCAGAAAAGGCGCCATTAAAATTAAAGAAATGGTAAAGAACGGTACAAGTTCTTACATTTTATGCGATATCAAAGTCCAAAAACAATAACCAGTAAATGAAGATAATAAATAATAAAATCTTGTTTTGGTTATGTATTGTTTTGGCCTGTTGTTTTTGCAGGAAAGGATATGCACAGGATATAGATTTGCAGAATTTTTATAAACCTAATTTTAAGGTAACAGGTAATATTAATGCCAATATGATGTACTACAATTCTAATATGGAAAATTCACGTGAACCTTTCACGTATCTCTTTTCAGGAAGTTTGAATATTAGTGCTTTTAATTTTAGTGTTCCGTTATTTTATAGTTTTACCAACCAAGGAAATAATTTAGGATATACTGCTCCATTTGATTTTAATAGATTAAGCATTATGCCTAAGTACAAATGGGTAAAAGCATATATTGGAAATGTAAGCATGACATTTTCTCCTTACACATTAAGCGGTTATCCGTTTAAAGGAGTCGGATTAGAATTGACACCAAATAGTCCCTTTAAAATATCTTTGATGGGAGGGCAGCTTCTTAAAGCAGTTTCAGCAGAAAATGCTTCTGGCGGAGTTCCGATCTATCAGCGTTTTGGTTATGGAGCAAAAGTAGGTTTTGAGAAACCGCAATATAAATTAGGCTGGATTGGTTTTTATGCCAAAGACGATGCCAGTTCATTAAACATGGTAAATGATAATGGAGTTACGCCAAAAGAAAACTTTGTAAACAGTTTGATTTTTAGTACTTCTTTGGTAAAAAACTTAAATTTTAATGTGGAGTATGCCTTGTCTGTACTGACAGATGATACAAGAAGTGAAAGTATTTCTGGCGGAGGTTTTCGAGATAAGATATTTTCTGGCAAAGAAAGTACAAGCTACATGAATGCCTTCAATGTTAATTTTGATTACAATATTCAAAAAAGTACTGTTGGATTAACCTATGAGCGTATTGACCCAAATTATAATACGCTTGGGGCATTATATTTTAATAATGACTTAGAAAACATTGCGTTGCGTTTTGCAAGACCTTTTTATCATGATAAAATTACAGTTTCTACCAGTTTAGGATTTCAGAAGGATGATTTAGATAAAGTCAAAAAACAAGATACAAAGCGTGTTGTTGGATCTATTAACATGAATTACAGAGTAACAGATCAAATCAACATTACGGGAAGCTATTCTAATTTTTCTACTTATACCAATAAAAAGTTAGATCAGTTTGAGCTTATAAACAATCCAAATGTTGTGCAAGCAGATACGTTAGATTACAGACAATTGTCTCAAAATGCCAATGTAAATATGTCGTATGCTTTCGGAAAAAAAAGAAATCAAAATTTAAACTTCAATTATAGCATTGCAGGACAAGCTAATGAACAAGGAGGTGTAATCAGAAAAGGTCAGGCGAGCACGGTTCAAAATTATAATTTGGCACATACGGTTAGTTTTCTTACCACTAAAGTTTCCTTAAACAGTTCGCTTAATTATACTAAAAATGAAGTAAGCAGAAATAACAATTCTTCTATGGGAGCTTCAGTTGGAGCTTCTAAAAAACTATTTAAAGACAAGCTGAATACCAATCTTGGCTTCCTTTACAATAATTCGCAAGGCAATATGAATTCAAGTTCTGTTTTTGGAATTAAGTTTAATAATAGTTATGTAATGTATCAGAGACATAATTTTGGCTTAAATGTCATTTCAATGTTTAGAAGCAGTACTAATACTGCCAAATTCAACGATTTAACAGCTACTTTAAATTACACTTGTTCATTAGATAAAATAAAACTGCCAGCCAAAAAAGAACCTAAAAAAGAAAAAGAAGAGGTTTTAAATCCGATTCTAAAAATAAATTACAAAGACAAAACATACGAAGGAACAAGAGACGAAATTATCAAGCAGCTACAAGATATGCAGTCAGCACTTCGTCCGATGCCTAAAGAAGATTCAGAGGAATTACAGCATCTATTAACGCTAACTACTTTGACTCCCGATGATGATAGCTTCAAAGAAAAAGCTTTAAATTATTTAAAGGCGTACGATTTAAATAATGACATCTTAAATAAATACGACAATTATATTCATGAAACTGTAAAAAGTTTGAGAGAAGAAATGGTTCGTAAAGACGAAGGATACGAGAATGATTATGTTATGGCTTTAGGAAGAGTTAACAAGCATAAAATGCACGGTGTAGATGCAAAAGATGTAACAGATAAAGTGAGTTACAATTCGTATTTGAAACTTGTAGATCGAAAAAATAAAAAGTTACAGCCTTTACTAGTTCATCGATGGATGTATAATGAGATGGGAATACTTTCAAATACACCTGTAGATCAAATTCATCAAAATGAAAATCTTTCTGCTTTTAATAAAGAAGAACTTGGAGATTTCTTTAAAATGATGAAAGAGAAAAAAACAGAGGCAGCTATAATCGAAGAAATAAAAATCAAATTAATTCCATTCTATCATGATTTGGCACTTAAAAATGTTAAAGATGATGAAGTCGATTTTAAGTTTATAAAGAATAATTAATAGAAAAAAAACTCTTTATAGTTCGAAAGAGTCAAAATATAAAAGAAGTCGGTATGCTTTATTTTTCAAAAAAACAGAATGATTTGCTTATGAAAAAAAATTACAAAATACATTTTGCTGCACTGCTTATCATGCTTTCGGTTGTTTTTTCTTATGGACAGGAGATTGCACCTCCAAAAGAACTAAGCGCTGCTTCAAGTTCAATACAAAAGATTGAAGCCGCTGACCGTTGGGTAGATAAATTTTCAAATCAAGATTTGGTAGAACTGCCTATTGGTATTCGTAATACAGTAAATAACATTCAATATTCTATTGGAGTTACAAAGGCCACTTTTACGCCGGAGTATACAACTTTGACTGTTTTCTGTAGAGTTGATATTCCGCAGAAAGATAAAAAAACAGGACAGCCCATGCAGCTTTTCTTTGGTGCAGATAATGTAAAATTATCGCATCAGGGAGGTATTATGGGTGAAGCCAAATTGGTATTGTTGGGTAATGTTGACATTCCGTTTAATGAGGATAAATGGCAAGTTTCTCTCTATGGAGGTTTCGATATGGCGACAGGAAACGTAAATGATCTGACTTATGTAAAGATAGATTGTGATGGTTTTAAAGAAATGAAAATTTCTGGGGCAGTTGAGTTTTCTAGAGATTTAATTCTGCCAATTGATCCGTTGACAAAAACAGTTGATGAAGCAAAAACAACAATTCCTAAAACATATTATAACGGAAAAACTGTTCCAATACCAAATAGAGTTCGAGGAGAATTTAATTTTACAGCAGGAAGCTGGAATGATATTTTGTTAAATGTAAGTTTGCAGCCATTCGTTTTAAAAGACAAACGAAACGGAAAAGATTTTGATGGCAATTTTCAATTTTTGGTAAACAATGCTGTTTTAGATTTAAGTGATCTAAAAAATGATCCTGTAGTTGTTTTTCCGGAATATTATGCAAAAAACTCGCTTTTGGTTCCAAGTCAGGAATCATGGAAAGGGGTTTTTGTCCAGACTTTTGATGTAGGTCTGCCAAAAGAATTTCAAACTACAGATACTGCTTCAAGTAAAGAAAGGCTTCATGTAGGTGCACAAAATCTTATTATCGATAAATTTGGAGTTTCGGGAACTTTTTATGCAGACAATGTTTTTCCTTTAGATCGAGGAATCACTAGTCAAGAAAAATCATGGGCCTATTCTTTAGACCATATAGATGTAACTATTGCCGCTAATACTTTTGTAAAAGCAAATTTAAAAGGACAGATTCTTTTACCAATTAGCAAAGCTGCACCAGAGAAAAAAGAAACGGCTACAACTCCAGCAACCAATACAGGAACCGATTCTGCTAAACCAAAACAGACCAATAGAGCTGGTTTAGAATACAACGGATTCATTTCTATGGAAGAGCAGCAATTGGTTGTGATAACAAAAGATTCCATAGCTTTTGACATCTGGAAAGCAAAAGCATTATTGCTGCCCAATAGTTCTGTCGAGCTAAAATTAGTCAACGGAAGATTTTTGCCTAAAGCCAATCTAAACGGTTCGGTTTCTTTTGGAACCAATAAAGGAGCAACTGACGATAAAGATGTCGAAGGCAAGAAAATGGTAGACTTTAAAGGAATTTCGTTTGAAAACCTTCAATTGCAGACTGTTTCGCCTATTATTTCGGTTAGAAATATGGGGTACAAAGGCACTGTTGGTTTTGCTAATTTTCCTGTTTCTATCGGAAACATTAATGTAGCCATTAATGGAGATGATTCCCGAATTGATTTTGATTTAGGAATTAATTTAATGGAAAGCATTGGAGCAGGAGCTACAGCTAGAATTGGAATAAAAGGTAAGATGTACGATGATGGGTATAGGCAAAAAAGCCGATATGACGGTCTGGATCTTTCGGCCATAAACATAGATTGCAAGTTTAGTGGATTAATTATTAAAGGTGGTCTTATCCTAATGGAAAATGACCCTGTATATGGTAACGGATTTAATGCTGACTTGATGGTTGATGTTGTTGGTGTTGTAAATGTTCAGGCAAAAGCTATTTTTGGGCGATCTACTTTTAGGTATTGGTACTTTGATTCTGCTGTAAAATGGCCACCTGTGCCTTCGCCATTTATGATTAATGGTTTTGGTGGGGGAGCCTATTATAAAATGCGAAGAAATCAGGATCTGTCCATTGCAGATTTTTCGCTATCAGGATTGAGTTATACTCCAGATGAAAAGATAAGTTTAGGACTTAAAGCTTTAATTTATTTTTCTATTGGTACAGAATCTGTTTGCGATGGTGAAGCTGGTTTTGAAATTGCATTTAACTCAAATGGAGGAATAAACAGATTAGCTATTTTTGGTAAAGCCAATGTTATGGCCAAAATTCCAGGGCTTAAAAATGTTACCGATTTAATGGGTAAAGTAGCTTCAAATGTTACAGCCAAGAAAAGCTTTTTAGGAATAACAGAAAATGACCTTAAAGGTTCTTTTGCCAGTAAATATATTCCAGCAGCAAAAGAATCAATACCAGGCGATTTATCTGCTGCAGTAGGAATAAAAATGGCAGCAGCTATCGAATTTGATTTTGAAAATAAATCGATGCATGCCACTACCGATGTATACATTAACACACCAGGAAATTTCATTTCGGGAATTGGAGAAGGAGGTAGAGCCGTTTGGGGAGTTTTCCACAAAGATCCAAAAGATTGGTATATGTACATGGGAACGCCAGACGACCGATGTGGTATTAAAATAGGAGTTGCTGGAATGTACTTAAAAACTACCAGTTATTTTATGGCAGGAACAGTGCTTCCTGGAAGTCCGCCGCCGCCGCCGCAAGTAGCCCAAATTTTGGGTGTCGATTTAAAAGAATTGGACTATATGCGCGACGAAAATGCGTTGGCAAATGGAGGAGGTGTTGCCTTTGGAGCTAGTTTAGATTTTGATACAGGAGATTTAAGCTTCCTGCTTTTTTACGCACGTTTTCAAGCAGGAATGGGATTCGATATTATGCTTAAAGATTACCAAGAAGCAAGATGTTCTAATACAGGAAGCAAAGTTGGTATAAACGGGTGGTATGCCAATGGACAATCTTATGCCTACCTGCAGGGAGAACTTGGAATTAGAGTTAAGTTATCATTCTTAAAATTAAAAGTTCCAATTATTTCTGGTGGAGCAGCCGTTTTATTACAGGCAAAATTGCCAAATCCAGTTTGGATGAGAGGCTATATGGCCGGAAACATGAATATCTTAGGCGGATTGATAAAAGGAAAATTCAGGTTTAAATTTGAAATTGGTGAAGAATGCCAATTTGAAAATGCATCGCCATTAGGAGGTGTAAAACTGATAACCGATGTAACTCCAAAACAAAGCTCAACAGATATAGATGTTTTTGCTGTGCCACAAGCCGCATTTTCAATGAAAGTTAATGAAGCTTTTGTAATTCCTGAAGATTCAGGCGATGTGACTTACAAAGTAATATTAGAAAAATTTAAAGTATTTGACGGAACAAAAGAAATTCCTGGAACTTTTGAGTGGAGCGCTTTAAAAGACAAAGTTAATTTTGTTTCAACTGACATTCTTCCGCCTCATAAAGAATTGAAAGTTCAAGTTGAGGTAAGTTTCCAAAAAATGGTAAATGGCGCATTCCAACCTATAAAAGTAGACGGAAAAATTGCTACAGAATACGAAGAAAGAATGTTTACAACAGGAGGAGCACCAAATCATATTCCGCTTAATAATATTAAATTTTCGTACCCAGTTGTAGATCAAAAGTATTTCCTTGAAGAAGAATATCCAAAAGGATACATTCAGCTTAAACGCGGTCAAGATTATTTGTTTGAAGACTCAAGTTGGGAGACAAGTATTAAGGTTGATCAAGACGGAACTTCCAACTCAAAGGCTATCGTATTTAATTATGATACGTCTTCAAATGAAGTGTATTATAACTTTCCGAATATTGATCAGGAAAAGAAATATAATTTCTCAATTGTTAGTAATTTAAAGCAGAATAACGCATCGAAAAGTACAACATCGAATACAAAAGCAAATACGATTAGCGACGAAGGTAACGATATACAAATAAAAGAAAATCAGGCAGATGCTTTATCTAAAGCCGAAGGAAGTATTGATCGTTTAACGTATTCATTCAATACAAGTAAATACAAGACTTTTTCGTCTAAGATGAATGCAATCAATACACAAAGCTATAATTTTGGAGTTTTATATTCAGATGTAATTTATTTAAGTAACACTATTTCAAGTCAAGAGGCTTTTGATTTAGTAGAATTAAGAGGAGTTGCTTATACTGACAACAAACCTGTAATAACGGCAGAATCTAAATTAAACGACCAATATTTTACAACAGATATTTATCCTTATTTGTACAAAGATTATCCTTTAAATGGTACTTTTTCTATAACCAATAGAGATACTGCTGAGTTAGGAGTTATTCCAGCAAAAGCAATTCCGTTAAATGCGTATTATATGACCAGCTTAGAAAACGATATTAATCAGGCATGGACAAAAAGTAATTTTCCATTTAAATACAATATGCCATTGCTTTACAAAGAAGATTGGGTCGATTTAAATAACCAAATAATCAACTCACACATTAACGGAGAACCTGGTTTTGCAGCACTTTCTCAGCGATTTGTTAGTAGTATTTTCCAATTTATGCGATATGGAAATTACGAAATAGTAATGAAGTATAATTTGCCAGGAAATAAACAAGCAAATGAATATGTTTACAAATACAGAAACAATAATAACTTTAGGTAAGTTATAGAAACAGACTATAGAACTTTATGATTCTTATTTGAAAAAGATCGAAATAAAATAGATAAATAAACAGAAAACCCGTTTGAGAATTCTCAAACGGGTTTTGACATTCTAGACATTTAGATTTCTTAAGGATTTTTAAGTTTTTTTTATTAATTTACGTAGGCTTAAAAATCAGTGTATTATCTAAAAGTAAGAAATGCAGGATAACAAAGAAGAAAAGAAAGAACAAAATGCAGTATATCTGCTTCCGTGGGTAACGGCAATTGCCATGTTTATGCAATCATTAGATGGTACAATTCTTAATACTTCGTTACCGTCTATAGCCAAAGATATGGGGTATTCGGCAACCGAAATGAATTCGGTTATTGTAACCTATACGCTCACATTAGCTATGTTTATACCGCTTTCTGGTTGGCTGGCAGATAAGTTTGGAACTAGAACGATGTTTATGATTGCTGTATTTCTATTTATCATGGGGTCTTTGTTTTGTGCTCTTTCTGTTGATTTAAGAACACTCAATATGGCGCGTGTTTTACAAGCAGTTGGCGCTTCTATGATGGTACCAATTGCCCGACTGGCTATTTTGTACCAATACCCCAAAAATCAACTGCTTAAAACAATGAATTTTATAACCTTATTTGGATTATTAGGAATGGTTGCCGGTCCAAGTTTAGGAGGTTTTCTTTCTGATAATTTTAGCTGGCATTGGATTTTTCTAATAAATATTCCAATAGGCCTTATCGGAATTTCGATGGCGTATCGTATTATGCCTAATTTTAGACATGCGGTAGGAAGATTCGATTTTAGAGGATTGGTGTATTTTAGTTTGGCATTGATTTCTATTACTTTGGTTTTAGAACTTATAGGAAGCGGAAGAATGCATATGATTGTAATATTAAGCCTGCTGTTTCTATTCGGACTGCTTTCTTTGTTTTATTACATTCACTATAAAAAAACCGAAAAACCTATTATCGATCTACATCTTTTAAATATTAGAACCTTAAAAATAGGATTAATGGGAAGTTTAATTACTAGACTAGGAATTGGCGGACTGCCGTTGCTTTTGCCGCTAATGTTGCAGACTAGTTTTGGTTATTCGGCTTCTGTTTCAGGTTTATTGCTCTTGCCTTCTGCTATATCCAATGTTGCAGTGAAACCTTTTATGGTAAACATCATAAAGTTTTTTGGATACAGAACTGTATTAATAAGCAACACCATTTTGCTCGGAGTGGTTTTAATTGTTCTCGGATTTGTAACAAAAGAAACTCCGATTGGTTACTATATTTTGCTAATGATATTTTATGGAGTTTTTACCTCTATACAAATGTCTGCTATGAATACCATTACGCTTTCAGATTTAGATCAAGATACCGCCAGCGGAGGAAATACAATGTTAGTTATCATGCAACAGCTTTCGGTAAGTTTTGGAGTTTCTGTTTCTAGTCTCGCACTTTCTTTATTTCAGGATGGCATATTTAATTTAAACCCTGTAAAAGCATTTCAATATACTTTTATTGCATTGGCTGTCTTTAC
>NZ_DHEI01000080.1:0-4900 GCF_002399805.1 Flavobacterium sp. UBA4854 | reverse complement strand
TCAAAATGGTTTATTATTAGTTTATTCTAATTATCAAAGAAATAGACAATCAGCATTTTGCACGGCTTAGAGCTTTTGTTTATTGGCACGTGTTTTAATCTTCCATCAAAGAAAAGAGAATCTCCTTCTGTTAAAGTATAAGTTTCATTGGCAATCAAATAATCTACTTCACCAGAAAGAATATACTTATATTCATAAGCATCTGTCGTAACTTGATCTCTATAACTATTTGGTTCTAAAGTCAAAAAGACGATATCTACGGTCGAATTTTTTATTGTGCGAGTCAAGAAACGTTCATACAAGAAACCATTTGAACCTTCTTTTTGAAATTGATCATAACTATCTTTCCTTTTTATAATAACCAATTCTTCTTCTTGCGAAATATCTTTAAAAAATTCGCTAAGATTTACTTGTAAGGCTGTAACTATACTCAAAAGAACCGTTAAAGATGGTATGCTTCTTCCGTTCTCAATCTGAGAAATCATTCCTTTTGTCACACCGCTTAAATCTGCAAGTTCCTGTAACGTAAAGCCTTTCTCGGTTCTATATTGTTTGATGCGTTTACTAATTTCTAAAATTGCAACTCTTTCCATGCTTAGTATATGTATACAAAGTTTATTTTAATTAGATATTATCACATCTTTTGTTTACATATAGTAAACAAAGGTGTAGTGATATTGCACGGTAAAAATAAACAAAAAATATGGAATTGACTGTAATTGATAAAGGCTGGCACTATAGTCCAAGACGAAAATAAAGTTGGAAAAGTAGGAGATACTATGTCTCACTTACAGCAAGGAGAAAATGCAAAATGTAGCTTAGTAGTTGGAGTTACAACGGGTACATGCCTTTGTGTCTAGAAAAATGATTTTTTATTTGGCAAAAATTGTTTTATATAATGTTCGATAAAAATAAAGAAACGTAATTTCTATTAGCTTGCAAAAATTTGTTCTTCAAATGCCTTTTGTATAATTTTACATGCTATGTATGAAATATTCCAAAAGTATCTAGAAGAAAAGACGGAACTGACACAATCAGAATCAGAACGTATTCAATCATTTGCTATTATTAAAAAACTACGCAAAAGACAATATCTGCTTCAAGAAGGAGATGTCTGGAAATATGATGCTTTTATTACGCAAGGCTGTGTTAGAACTTATACCGTTGATGAGAAAGGAAGCGAACACGTAAATAGCTTCAGTATTGAAAATTGGTGGACAGGAGATCGTGAAAGTTTAATGATGCAACAGCCTTCTCGTTTTAATATTGATGCTATAGAAGATACAGAGCTTGTTCTTTTTACCCACGAAAATTTTGAATTGCTTTGTAGAGAAATTCCAGCTTTTAATAATATGGTAAATAACATTCTGCAAAGAAGTTTTATAGCTGCTCAAAACAGAATTCAGGCGTCATTGACTTTAACAGCCGAAGAAAAGTATCTAAACTTTGTAAACAAATATCCAGGTTTTGCTTCTAGAATTCCGCAAACCATGATTGCCTCATATCTTGGCATGACACCAGAAACACTAAGCCGTATTCGGAAACAAACGGCAAAGAAATAATATATAAGGAGCTTTTAAAGCTCCTTTTTTTATGCCTTCTTCCAAACTCTTGATCTATATCAAGTTTTTACTTATTTCTAATCAATGTGCAGGTTTTGCATTCGTCGCAACTTTGTAATGTTCAAAAGAAACAAACATTATAAACTTTAAATAATAGAAATCATGTCAAAAACAATTTTCATTACAGGAACAAGTACAGGCTTCGGGAAATTAACAGCTGTAACATTAGCAAATGCAGGCCATTCAGTAATTGCAGGAATGCGCAATACAAATGATAAAAATGCCGCTGTTGCGAAAGAATTGCAAGAAATCGAAAACATTGAAGTAGTAGATATTGATGTTACAGATGATGCATCAGTTAGTAAAGCAATCGAAAAAGTATTAGTTAAATACGGAAAAATTGATGTTCTAATTAATAATGCAGCAGTAAGCGGTTTTGGTTTGCTTGAAGGATATTCAATTGATCAAGTTCGTAAAATGTTTGACGTAAACGTTTACAGCGTACTTCGTATGTATCAAGCAGTGCTTCCTTCTATGAGAAAAGAAAAAAATGGGCTTGTAATTAACATTACAACTGGAGCAAGCGGACATACACTTCCTTTTATGGTTCCGTACATCGCATCAAAATTAGTTGTAGAAAGTTTTACGGAAGGTTTGCAAGATGAACTTGCAGATTACGGAATTGAAAACGTAAGCATTCAGCCAGGAGTTTATCCGACAGAAATGAATAACGGTTCTAAAGCTGGAATTCATGCCGATAAAGAAGAAATTATTGAAGAATATGGAGAAGCTGCAACTGAAAAATTCAATGCTTTAGGAACAGCATTATTTGGAAAAATGGCCCAGTTTGATATGAATCCACAAACTATTGCAGATGGTATTTTAGAATTGGTAAGCATGAAAAAAGGAGAGAGACCACTACGTTTTCCATTAGATGCCATTGCACAAGGAACCGATAAAGAATTCATTGAAGCTCGTGCCAACATTAAAGCAAAATGGGTAGCAGCTTACACCAATTAATTTTTGAAAACACTAAATAATTAAAAACATAGAAATAATCATGAAAACAACTCATAATAAATCAAATAAAAAAATACAAACTTCGGCAGCCGCAATGCTTAATTTATTAATACTCTTTTCTGCTTCAGAAAAAACTGTAGCGCAAACTAGCGCAGAAATCGTCGGAATCGATCATGTCGGAATCAATGTTCCAGATCTTAATAAAGCTGTTACATTTTTTAGTGATGTACTTGGATTTGCACCTGTGACACAATTAGGACCAATTCCGCTTGATGCTGATTGGAAAAAACTAAATAACATTAATCCAAATACAGGAGCCGTTACCATAAAAATGATCAATGCAGGAAACGGTGCAAGTATTGAAATATTTGAGTACGCAGATAACAAGGGAAGTAAAACACACCCAAATACCGATGATATTGGAGCATCTCACATCGCTTTTTATGTAAATGATATTAAAGCATCAGTTCAATATTTAAAAAGTAAAGGCGTAAAAATTTTAGGAGAACCTTTTACAATGCCTTCTGGCGATACGGCTGGAGAAACTTGGGTTTATTTTGAAACACCTTGGGGTTCTAAAATGGAGTTGGTTTCGTATCCAAACGGAAAAGGATATGAAAAATCGAATCCAAAAACGGTATTGTGGTCTCCAAAAAACGCAACAATAAAAAAAGTTTCTGAAGTAGATTTTGATGCTAAAAAGAATACAGCAATAGTAGAAAATCATCTAAAAATATGGAATGAAAAAGATGAGGTAAAACGTAAAGCTTTATTGAATCAAGTATATGCTTCAAATGTCGAAATGGTGGATCGTCATTTTATTGCCGAAGGAATTGACGATATCAGCAAGTTTATTGTAGAACTTCAAACTAAAAATCCTGATTTTAAATTCACTGTAAAATCTCTTGAAACTAATCATAATATTGCTCGATTGTATTGGCAATTTGGTTCTAAAGCAAAACCAGCTGTGGTAAGCGGAATGGATTTGTTTGTGATTGAAAATGGGAAAGTGCAGAAACTTTATGTTTTCGTAGATTCAAAAGAATAATTTTTGATTCATTTTAAAAGTTTTAAAAAGCCAGACCAATAAGGTTCTGGCTTTTTAAGTTTCTAAACTTTTTTGCTTATTGTTATTTATATAGTTGAATAATTTTCGTTTTTTTACTTCTAGAAAATGTATCAAAAAACTTTAACCTTAAAGTAAAAATCTATGATAAGAATATTTTTTGCCATTTTAAGTTTAGCGTTGTTTAGCTGTCAGAATAAAAACGTTCCAGCATCGAAAGATTCGGCTTTAGAAACAATTGAGCTTCCTAAAAAGAACAAAAATAACACGCCTGAAAAAACAGTTAAAAGCGAAGAGGATTCTACGGTAGATTATAATAAAATTTATAAAGTGATGGAAGTTGATGTCAAGCCGGACTATGTTGGAGGTATACAGAAATTTTATGCTTTTTTGAATAAAAACTACATCATGCCAAAAGACCCAGATAATGATGATCCGCTTCAAGGAGGCATTTTTGTTAAGTTTGTAATTGAAAAAGATGGCAGTGTGTCTAATATAGAAATCCTTCGTGACATTGGATATGGAACAGGAAAAGAACTAGAAAGACTTTTAAAAATATGTCCTCATTGGATTCCAGCTAAGAAAAATGGAAATCCAGTACGTTGTTTGTATAGTTTTCCTTATTATATTCAATCGACACTTTACGATGTAAATCATTAAAGAGAAGATTTGATTTTATAATATTCTTCTAAGAAGATTTTTTAAGAACTAAAAACAATCCAACAGCAAAACCTAATCCCATAAGTGCGGTTTTAGCAAAATTGAAGTCTCTTTTTAGAGGTGGATTTCCATAGATTCGTAAAGGTTTTTTTGAGTTCGAAAGTACATTTCCCGGATTACCTTCTTTATCTTGGTTTAATTTCATTTTCATGCGAAGCGCTGTCGACGCTGTATTACTAATTATTTTTGGAAATAATTTATACGTATTGGTAATTGCAGCGGCTTTAAAATCTGGAAACAAATCTTTTTTAGGATGTTTTGCCAAATAAACCATTTTAGCAGCCGTTTCGCGCGGATCTGAAGCAATAAAAGGAATTGTTATATCAAAACCCGAATATTTAGCAGAATGCAGATTTCCCGTAGAATTTTGCAATTGTGGATACAGATTGCAAACATGAATGTGTTTATGATTAGAAATTTCTCCTTGCAAACATTCCATCATTCCTTTAATTCCAAATTTTGAAGCAGAATATACAGCGCTGTAAGGCGCAGGCATAAAACCTCCAATCGATACATTATTAATTAATATACC
>NZ_DHEI01000074.1:4264-7905 GCF_002399805.1 Flavobacterium sp. UBA4854 | reverse complement strand
CCTTATAACTTTTACAATGGCGCTTTAAAAAAATCTGAAGAGCCTACAGAAGAAGCGATTTCATCAAACAGAAGCTTAAGAAGTTTTGCTTCTTATCTCGAAGTGCTACATACTCAGCAACCAGAATTGGTTACTTTCGATTTAGAAACTTTAAAAAATGATGTTGAAACTGGAATGTACTTCGACTCTAGTATTCCGCAAGGATATGGCGTTGGAAGTAGCGGTGCGCTTGTTGCAGCTATTTACGATAAATATGCTACCAATAAAATCACTGTTCTGGAGAATCTTACTCGTGAAAAATTATTACACTTAAAAAATATATTTTCTCAAATGGAAAGCTTTTTCCACGGAAAAAGTTCTGGTTTAGATCCTTTAAACAGCTATTTGAGTATTCCAATCCTGATTAATTCTAAAGATAACATTGAAGCAACTGGAATTCCGACTCAAAGTTTTGACGGAAAAGGTGCTGTATTTTTGTTAGACTCAGGAATTGTTGGAGAAACTGCTCCAATGGTTAGCATTTTTATGGAAAATTTAAAAGATAAAGGTTTCCGTGCTATGCTTAAAAACCAGTTTGTGAAATATACAGATGCCTGCGTAGAAAACTTTTTACACGGCGATATGAAATCGTTATTTACCAATACTAAAAAGCTTTCTAAAGTTGTTTTAAATCACTTTAAACCAATGATTCCGGAACAATTTCACGGAATTTGGCAACACGGAATTGACACTAACGATTATTACCTAAAACTTTGCGGTTCTGGCGGTGGCGGTTATATTCTTGGTTTTACCGAAGATTTAGAACGTGCTAAAGCTTCTTTGAAAGACTACAAATTAGAAGTTGTTTATCAATTTTAATTTCCTAAAAAACGATAATTATTTGAATAGACTTTTCTGAAAATTTAACCTAAAAAAGTTACTGAATATGAATAGTATTTTAAAGATTATCAAAGCAACTTTTTTAGGCGGAATTCTGTTTCTAGTACCATTGGTTGTACTAATAATTGTTTTAGAAAAAGGATATGGTCTTGTACAAAAAACTACACTGCCACTTGTAAGCACTTTACCGAAAGTAAGTGTTTTAGGACTTGCGATACAGGAGCTTGTTGGAATATTAATCATAATTCTAATTTGTTTTATTGCTGGATTGCTTGCAAAAACTGCGGCAGCTGAAAAATTAGTTCAGAAATTAGAAGATGGTATTTTAAGTTTCGTTCCTGGCTATTCATTTATGAAAAGCATGAATGAAAATATATTGGGTTTTGAATCTAAAGAAGATTTAAAAGTAATTATGGTGCCAACAGATGCGGGTTGGCAATTTGCCTTTTTGATTGAACAGATAAGCGATAATGTATTTACTGTTTTTATTCCAGACGCACCAAATCCTTGGAGCGGATCGGTAGTTTTTGTAGAAAAAAAAGACATACGAGAAATTGAAATAACCCAAAAACAAGCCTTGGCCTGTATTCGAAAGTTGGGTTATGGTTCTAAAGAATTGTTAAAAAACAAACTCTAAATTTTTGAATTAAAAAATATCTTTTAACTTCCCTAATCTAATCCATCCAAAACAAACTTTATGTTAAGCAGACAGCAAAAACTTTTAATGATGAAAATTGTTAGTCTGTTCTCTGTGGTTAGAGGTTATAACATTCCAATTATTGTTTTAGCACAGTATTTATCGGCAATTTTTATACTTGCGCCAGAAATTAGAGCGTTGGATATTTTGCTAGATTTTTACTTATTTCTAATTGTTTTTGCTTCGGCGATTACCATTGCTTCAGGGTATATTATCAATAATTTTTACGACTCCCAAAAAGACTTAATCAATAGACCAAACAAATCGATGTTGGATCGTTTGGTTAGTCAGAAAACAAAGCTAAATGTGTACTTTAGTTTAAACTTTCTTGCTGTAATTATGGCGTCGATCGTTTCTTGGCGCGCATTTTTGTTCTTTTCTGTCTATATTTTCATGATTTGGTTTTATTCTCATAAAATCAAAAAGTATCCAATTATTGGAAACTTAATGTCTGCATTGCTGGCTGTTACGCCATTTTTTGCTATTTTATTGTATTTCTACAACAAAATTTCCTTTGAAGAAATAGAAAATCATATGAGTCATTTTGTAGTGATTTCTGCACATGCAATTTTCTTGTTTTTGCTTTTGCTAATTCGCGAAATGATTAAAGATCTGGAAAATCTAAAAGGCGATTTAGTAACCGATTATAGAACAATTCCTGTTTTGTACGGAGAAAAAATTTCTAAACAAATCATTACAGCTTTAACCATTTTAACGATCGTTCCTGTTTACGTTTTAGTAAACATACACGACGTTGGTTATATGGATATCTACTTTTATGCCTCTTTTGGAGTTTTACTTTTCTTCTTGATTTATTTATGGAAATCTGACTCTAAAGAACAATATCTAAGACTTCATAATGTCCTTAAATTCCTAATTGTATCAGGTGTTTGCTGTATTGTTCTGATTAATCCAAGCGTCTTATGGCATGGTCGTGAATTGATTTCTAATTATTAAGTTTTTTTCTTCCACAGAGATTCACAAAGTATTTTTTGTGTAATTCTATGAAATTCTTTGTGAATCTCTGCGGAATAATCTATTACAAAAAAGGCAATTGTATTGCTTCTGAACATCTTAAAATAAAACGCTATTAATCTAAGAACATTGAACTTAAGATTTATTAGCAGGAAAAAACTATCTTTGCACAAATTAATGATTCTATGAACAACAAGGAAGGCAATAATAAAAGAGGTGGATCTAGACCAAATAGCTCAAGACCAAACTCTAGCAAGCCAAAACCTCCTATGGCTAAGCGCGCGCAAGGGCCTAAAAAAGTAAAACCTGAAGTTAAGGCAGCACAGGAAGCAGCAGCTGAAAAATTTAGAAAACAAAATCAGCCTGCAAAGAGACAGAAGGCTTCAGATGAAATTCGTTTGAACAAATACATCTCTAATTCTGGTGTTTGTTCTCGTCGTGATGCTGACATTTACATTCAGTCTGGAAACGTAAAAGTAAACGGTAATGTAGTTACCGAAATGGGTTATTTGGTAAAACTGAATGATGTTGTAAATTTTGACGGTGTTACACTAACTCCTGAAAAGAAAGAATATATTTTATTGAATAAGCCTAAAAACTTCACGACTGCTCTTGATGAAGGTCAGGAATACCGTAACGTTCTAGAACTTGTTCGTGGCGCTACGAATGCAAAAATTGCTCCTGTAGGAAGAATGGACAAGAATACAACTGGTTTATTATTGTTTACTAACGATACTGATATGATTCGTAAGTTTACATTACCAAATCAGAAATCTTCTAAAATCTATCAGGTTTCTTTAGACAAAAACTTGAAGTTCGAAGATTTAGAAAAAATTAGCAAAGGTTTAGTTCTTGACGGACACCGCGTTTTTGTTGAAGAAGTAAGCTATATTGATAATGAACCAAAAAGCGAAGTTGGTCTTAAATTACGTACTGCCAACGTAAAGGTTGTACGTTCTATTTTTGAATCTTTCGAATACAATGTATTACGTATTGACCGTGTTTCGTTTGCTGGACTAACCAAAAAGAATCTTCCTCGCGGAAACTGGCGCTTTTTGACCGATCAAGAAGTTATCAATTTGAAAAACGT
>NZ_DHEI01000074.1:0-4091 GCF_002399805.1 Flavobacterium sp. UBA4854 | reverse complement strand
TTTTTTAGAAACTAAAGAAATTATGTCCGAAAAGGGTAAAAATAGATCTTCCGATAGATTGGTTTTTATCTTCTACAGTTTCGTAAGATGAAAAACCTAGGATGATTTTTATTCCGGGAGGAATGCTGTTTAAAATATCTCTTTTTTGGTCTTCTAAAAGGAGTTTTAAACTTTCTATTAATTGAAGATTGTATCGTAAGTAAGACATTACTAGTAATGCTGAAAAGTTAAGTATTTCTCTAGCAGTTTCGCTTTTTATACCAACTTCATTTGAAACCATTTCTGAAATTCTGCCTTTTTTGTTTGAGAATAGTTCTTTCAGTAAAACATTTCCCTCTAAACGGTAACAATCATCGACTGATAAAATTCTGCCTGCATTAAAATCTACTTCTTGATAAAAAGTGGAATCTTCTTGGATTAGTGAAACGATTTCAGAATAAAAATCAGATTCTTCGGCTTTGTTGTAGAGTCCCATTAAAATTGTACCGATCGAGACGTCTATTCCCTTTATTAAAAGTGCATCATTCTCAAAATAAAACTTGTTTAACTTGGAGACAACATTAGAAGAAATAAAGCGTCTAAGTTCAATTTGTAGGTTTGGGGTCATACTCATAACTTAAAAAATGATTATTTATACTTATTTAAAATAACCGATAAAGTGAGGCTTTTTATCGTTTATCGTGATAAAAATATAAAATATTTTAACATTTCCAAAAATTAAGTTAAAAATTTACCTTCTTAATAACCAGCCGTTAACATAAAAAACGCTTTAACGCTAGTAAACTCAACCCTTTCGTACTCAAATAAAAAAGAAAAAAAGTTAAGAAAAGTTTTATGTTTATTTTTTCCGACAACGCTAAAAAGCTTAAAATGTTATAAAATTAAAATAAAATGTTTCGATATTCCCACACAATATTTAAAAATATGCCCAAATAAACGACTGCAAACAGAAAATTAACAAAACTTGAAGCAATGAATCCTAATAGCGATCCAGTAGCTGCTTTTATAGCTCTTTTATGATTTTTGGAATCGTATATTAATTCTCCAATTAAAGCGCCTAGAAAGGGTCCAATTATAATCCCGAACGGAATTGGAGCTATAATTCCAACAATTAAACCAATGTTGGTTCCCCAGACGCCGTAAGAACTTCCTCCAAATTTTTTAGTCCCTTTTGCTGGAATTACATAATCTAATATAGTAATGCTGACCATTAGAACGAAAGTGATTCCTAAAACCCAATAGTTATTTTCAACAGCTTTGGTAAGATACAGCAAAAGCAATCCTACCCAAGAGCTCGATAATCCTGGAAGAACAGGAATAAAACTTCCAAAAATGCCAACAATCATACATATAAAACCCAAAATGAGCAGTAATAAATCCATATTTTTTTGATAAATTTGTTCTTACAAAGTACCATTTTATTCTTTGCTGTACAAATCCCCAAATGTATTCTCGCAAAGATTAAGATTCCAATAGTAATAAAGTTTCTCAGAAAAATAAATCGTATTTTTGTTCATTCATTCAACATCAAAATCTTGAGGCAGTTTTTTCTTCTTTTTATATGCGTAGCTTTTCATTCTTGTCAATATTTTGAGAAGCAGGTTCCGTCTGAAAAAGAGTTACTTCAGAAAGAATTAAAATCAATTAATTGGAAAGAAGTTGATGAATATCCTTCTGTTCCAGATTGTGATAAAATTGCTGACAAAAAGCTTCGCCAGCAATGTTTTTTTGAGGTAATGTCTGGCCTTATTCAAGAAAAACTAAATGTTGATACGCTTTCGATTTTATATCCAGAATTGGACACGATCGAAGTAAAAGTAACCGTTTTTCCAAACTCTACTATGAAGTTTGAACCGCAGTTTCCTAAAGATTCTGTAGCTTACGACACCATAAAAATTGACAGTATTCTACATGCTCGTCTTGTAGATTTCCCGAAAGTAAATCCAGCCATAAAACGTGGTATTCCTGTAAAAACACAGTTTATTTTGCCTGTTATTCTAAAAGCAAAAGAAGAAAAATAGCTTGATTTAAAGCTATTTCTTAAACTGTCGGCCTTTCCATTCATAAGAACCGACCAAACTATACAAAGCCACAGCCGAGCTAAAAAAAGGATATAACAAACTGCTTAATAAAAGGCTTTTAATTCTCGTTTTCGTCAAAAATTGATTGGTTATTAAAAGCAAAACAAAATCAATAAAAAACTTAGAAAAAGCAAAAAGCAAAAAAATTGGATAGGACCAAACTCCGAAAAGAAACAGGAAAAATCCAATTACAAAACTTAAATTTCCGAAGAAAACAATCAATCCCAAGAATTTACCGAAAGTACTTTTATACGAACTGGTTTTGGCCGCCCAGCGTACTCTTTGATAAAACAATGATTTCCAATTTTCTGTTGGTTTTGTAATTACAATTGCTTCTTCAGCTTTTAAATAATGAACTTCATTTGGAAATTTTTCAATTGTTTTTTGGAGTAAAAAGACATCATCTCCACTGGCAATTTCATCATTCCCTTCAAAACCGTTCAAGCTTTCAAACAATGTTTTTGTATAAGCAAAATTGGCTCCATTACACATAAATCCATTATTCAAACCAAAACTTCCAATTGTCGCACCTTGTAAACTTGTTAAATCCAATTGCTGAAAATGATCTAAAAAAGAACTCTCACATTTGTACGAAACTGCTCCTGCCAACATAGAAACTTTCTTTTCCTGAATATAATTATCAAATGTTAAAAGCCAATTTTCTGGAACAATACAATCGGCATCGGTTGTAATAACCCAATCGGTTTTTACATGCTGCATTGCCGTTGTAATGGCGTCCTTTTTGGGAGAACTGGAAATTCTAATGTTATCAATTATTGAAACTTGGAACCTGAAACTTGAAACCTGAAACTTTTCAATTGAAGCGTCATCAACCAAAATCACTTCAAATAAATCTGTCGGATAATTTAAGTTCGAAATGCTGTTTAAAAGATTTGGAAGATTTTCTTCTTCATTCCGAAACGGAACTATAATCGTAAAACTGGTCTTCGGCTTTAAATCTCTTTTTTTATATTGTTGCACTTTGAAGAAACCATAAATCAACAAAGAAATGCTAATGATATAAATGGCTAATATTGCAAACAATCCGAAAATCATGCTGCTGTTTTGGTTCTAAAATTAAGTACAAAATAACTTCCTAAAACTACTGGAAGAACAACATTTAAAAACCACATTAATGTACTGATGAAAATTACAATCCATTCGTTTACGCCCAAAATTCCGAAGAAATAAATAGCAACACTTCCTTTTACTGCAAAATCTAAAAACTGAAATGTTGGCAAAGAAGAAGCCAAAAAATAAACCGATGTAATCGCAGCCATCAGGGTTAAATAAGGCAAATCGACATCAAAACCTAAAAATAAAAAGTAATATTGATGCGAAAAAACCAGATAACGGCAAATGCCTAAAAAGATATTTTTCTGATGAACCGATTTCGGAATTTCATTGATTTTATGAATCAGTTTTTCAATTGAATATCCTTTTACTTTTATCTTTTTAATTGAAAATAAAATAATCAAAAGCAATACAAATCCGCCAAAGAGGATTAAAACAGTTCTGGTTGTAATTACATTAAACTGTGCATTAAAATAAAGCAATCCGAAAATTCCAAAAATGATGGTTAAAATCATCTGGATTCCGTTGCAAATCAGGTTTAAGAAAACCACTCTTTTGGCTTCCGATTTTGGGTAATACAATGCTTTTCCTGCGTACTCTCCCACTCCATTTGGCGTAAAAATTCCTGCTGTCAAAGCAGCTAAAACCTGTTTTGTAGATTCGTAAACTGAGATTTTATGAATAACCTGAGCAAGATTCTGCCATTTTAAAATCTCAAAATAGCGATTCAAAACACTCAAAAGCAAAATAAATGCAATTCCTAAAACCGATTGGTTTTTCTTGAACAAAACAATAAACTTCTGCCAGTCTAATTTGTCATTGTTAGCCAACTGATTGTAAATAAAATAAAATGCGCCGCCAACAATTAAAAGTTTGGCCAGAAGAACTAGGAATTGCTTAGCTTTGTGTGGAATTGAAATCATGCCGCAAAAGTAA